>JAYEKW010000144.1 GCA_034716895.1 Candidatus Neomarinimicrobiota bacterium | reverse complement strand
CCACTCCTGGTTCCAGATAATCCAGTGATCCATACCAGCCATAATTGGCATCGAATTGAGCGAAAGCAATCTGACTTTTTATCTGGAACCAGGAGTGGGATATATGCTGCATCTGGCTCAATCAGATACTTTGATCTATCCTTCAGGGTATGGTCGGTCGCTTGATCCAGTAATAGTTGATGAATCTGAAGAACAACCGCTTCTCGTGGAATGTCCTTGGACCGTTGATAGGTATAAATACTTATCTAACATGACGATAACAACGCTGATTGAAAGTGATACTTTAGGTATTAATGATCCAGATGATGCCGTTGCTGCTTTTGTGGGTGATGAGTGTCGCGGTGTTGGGCGGCCAGTGTATGTACCTGAGCTAGAGGCGTATCGCATATATATGCAGATCTATGGTGACATCTCTGAACCAATCACATTTCGGATTTGGCAGGCTGAAGGAGAGCTGTTTTATGAGAGCGGCAGCGAGTTGATTTTTCAGGCTGATGCCATTGTTGGTAGTCTGATGAATCCCATGATTATCCTTAGAACACCATTAGGTATTGGTGATAGAGGATATATTCCAGATGTCTTCAGTTTGGGGCAGAATTATCCCAATCCATTCAACCCACGGACAACCATGGGTTTTGGCATACCGGAAGGTGGACATGTCAGAATTCGCATCTATAACCTACGCGGACAAGAGATACGAACCCTCGTTGACAATGATCTATCAGCCGGGTATCGATTTGTAGTCTGGAATAGTCTGAATGAATCAGGACATCCTATTTCATCTGGAAGTTATCTGGTTGTCAGGGAGAGTGGTTCTTTCCGTGAAGTACGGAAGATGTTGATGCTGAAATAGTTCGCATACCTCGATACGATTGCTGCGCAATCACTCGGTGAACGAACTAGACTCCTGAGTGATCCTGGTTCGTTTGGGATCGAACAACTCAGGCCCCTGAGTGATCCCGACGCTTTTATCGGGATCGTATCGAAGGGCTGGTGCTTGGCACTCAATACAGATGACGACATCGAATTTCTCCCCCAGTATGGAGAGATGTCCTGGGGGTAGAGGAACAACGGTTTGGCAGGTAGCCACTACTTGATTTGCGTAACCCCGTGGCTAAAAGAACAGGAAACAGAGCATGCAACGCACGATAACAATACTTGGACTTCTATTCACCGCTCTCCAAGCCCAATACCCCGCCGAGTGGGTGATCAATCCACCGGATTATGAACATACCATGACGGTTACCTCTATTGTTGAAATCAATGGAGAAACATCTGGTAATGCAGCTGATGCTCTGGCTGTATTTTACAATGAAGAATGCCGAGGTGTTTCTGAGCCAATTCTGGTGGGTGAGATATATATGCATTTCCTCATGGTGTACAGCAACGATTCGGGACTTGATCTGACCTTCAAAGCCTGGGATAGTGAGGTTGGAAACGTCGTTGATCTGGATCAGACGCTCAACTTTGAAAGTGGAGACGCAGTTGGAACAGTGGGGGAGCCCTATCAATTCTCAGGGACGAATCCAATAAGCTATCTGGATGCAGTCGATGATTATACTGTCCAAATTGAAGATGAGGAAGGTTCAACCATTGCAGTATTGGAAAATGATGTTATTGGTGAAGATGTTGTCGCAACGACAAACATAATTGAAGATCCTATTCATGGATATCTTGAGGTACTATATCCATCTGCTTTCCGATATATCCCACCTGAAAATTTCTTTGGACAGGATTCCTTCCAATACGAGTTATCCACTGAATACAGTATGGATAGTGCCTGGGTCTATATTGAAGTAACAGCAGTGAATGACCCACCAGATGCATTTGGATTGATTACACCCGAAGATGGTAGATATATCGTCGAGGTAGATGCTACTGATATTGAGTTTAGTTGGGAGGTGCCAGTTGATCCAGAGGCTGACCCCATCACGTATTCTCTGTATATAAAAGAAGGGGAGACTCTCATTACTTCCTGGACGCCAATGAGTAATACAGAAGTATTCAATGTTGAAGAATTACCACGAGAGGTTTGGTTAGACTGGCATGTCATTGCTTATGATGCCTGGGGCTGGACTGCATCACTGGATACCTTCGCGATAAAAGTATCTGAAGCGGTTAATGTTGATCGCGATCAGCTGTTGCCTCAATCATTCTCTCTCAGTCAAAACTATCCCAATCCATTTAATCCGGTAACCACCATAGGCTTTGGTGTACCTGAAGTCAGTCATGTCAAGATCAACGTTTACAATTTACGGAATCAAATCGTTCGGACCCTGGTGGATCAGAATTTATCTCAGGGTTATCATCAGGTGGAATGGAATAGCCTGGATGACCAGGGAAAACCCATGGCCTCAGGCACTTACCTGGTGGTTCTGGAAAGTGGCAACTACCGCGAAGTCAATAAAATATTGATGCTGAAATAGTTCGCACACCTCGATCTACACCGGTTCATATGGAAATTCAAGATGGTAGTGTGTACCACTATTGGACTCAACCTGAACCGTACCACCAAGTTGATCCTCGATCAACATGTGGATCATGCGAACTCCCAGACTCTTTGCTGTTTTGAAATCAAATTCTGGTGGCAGGCCTTTCCCATTAT
>JAYEKW010000143.1 GCA_034716895.1 Candidatus Neomarinimicrobiota bacterium | reverse complement strand
TCCGGGATGTACTGCTACCCTGTCCTTCCAGTTCAGAATGGGTGGTATGGTCAGCCAGTAACTTCCAGTCAGCAGTATGACCTGCCCGGCGGGACAGACTGAAGCCCTGGTTCTCGAATTCACTCTCTGTGGCCCATTTCAGAACGAGGTTACCTTTCTCAGTAGTTGCATTGAAAAAGACCAGTTCGACGGGTAGCGAGCTGTCCAAAGTGGATTCATCTGTACAGACAATGGGGCGCATACGCCAATCATAATAGGCTGACCAACTGGAACCTGTGTTATAATAGGATCTTCCATCAACACTGCCATTGTCGGCACGCAAGGAGATGCTTCCAGAAGCTGTATTCAGGCAAACCAAATGATAATCTGTCCCTGACGAAACACTGACCCCTGCATCTTTAAGGGGAATGTAGGACCAGCTGCTTTTTGATATGTCACCAACAACCATGGTAACTGTTGAGCCAAGCTTTGATCTGGGAGTTCCGCTATTATTTGACCATATTTCAAATGATACATTTCCGCTTGTTCCAGTCAACGAATCCATATGAAACAGTGCACCAGTCACGTCTCCGCTTGTTGAAGGCGAAAATCTGACAGACATCTTTAAACCAGTACCTAAAGAGGCTGCTGTGTTAGAAGTCCAGCCATCATAGCTGTAAATATCATGATCCACGGTAGTTGAACTGTTGATAGTTTTAGCCAGTGCCTCAAAAATATTAAGTTTACCATAGCCCCAGACAGTATTGGGCACACTACTGCCGGTGTAACTGTCTGTGGTAGCATTCTCACACAACAGGGTCTTTACTTGAGCTGCTGTAAGATTTGCATTATGCTCCAGCATCAGGGCTACAGCTCCTGTCACAAGGGGAGAACTAATGCTTGTGCCTTGAGTCAAGTGATACTTATTGGTAACAATTGTATAGGGAACCAGCGGAGAATAATCAGTGGAGGTTGCTGCAAAGACACCGCGTCCTGAAGCCGAGAGATCGGGTTTCTGGCTACCGTTTCGTGATGGGCCAATACTACTGAAATAGGCGATGTCATCTGATCGATCAGGAGGAGAAAAGAGGTAGCTATTATTATTACTGGCTCGCCAGCGCCAGCGGGAAGTATGGCCCGCCACCGTTATGGCGGAAGCTGCAGCACCGGGTGATGCTATCGTGTAATTGGAGTCAGCACTGCCCAAAGTAGCACTCATGGTACTGGCAAACAGCCAACCGTGGTAAGTTAGGGTTGATCCAGAATTATTTGTGACCCGTAGGGTCCAGTCCCCTTCGGCAGGGATGGAGTCAGCGTTAGCATCAAACACTTCTACATAAGTACGCCTGTCACCATTGCTATGATCAGAATCAGTTTTATTGATGATCGTAATAGTGCCGTCGGTGGTTCCCCGAGTTCCTTGTTGATCCGCAGTTCTAGAATACAACTGACCATTGGGTGAGGTCAATTTGGCTGTTACATCTGCGTTATTATTCCACCACAGCTCAAAACCATAAGAATCATTACTGGTGCCTCCATTAGCTGTATAAGCAGGCACTGTAATGGTGATATCTGCATTACTTGATGCACTCACCGTACCGGTAACATGAATCAGCTCATTGCCCTCATTGCCGGCAGCCACGACTGCCACACGACCATTTCCAGAGGAGGTAAACCCATCCACAGCCTCATCCAGGCTGCTTGTACCGTCATGGGCGTTATTCTGGCTGCCAAGACTAAGGTTAACAACCACTGGCTTCGATGTAAACGCTGCGATCTTTTGAGCATAGTTTAGCGCATCCTTTAAATTGTTGTCGGAAAAGCTACCGTTCCCAGCTTTTACGATCACCAGATCTGAGCCGGGTGCCATACCTTTATATTTGGTATTGGAAAGCGAAGCACCATTTCCTGCAGCAGCACTGGCCACCAGGGTACCATGGCTATGGGTCTCAGTCTCACGCACAAAACCGGCTGCACTTCCATCGATCTCATCTTCAATATCTGATTGAGTATATTCAACTCCGTAATCCAGACCAGAGAAGTTGGTTCCATCCCGGTCTTCGGGAGTTTCTTCAGCCCCGGTAACTGTTAACGTCTGATCCCAGAGGTATAGAATGCGGCTCTTTGTAGTATCAGAAGCACCTCTGAAATCCAAATGAGACCAATCAATTCCTGTGTCGATGATGAGGACGATCACCCCTGTCCCATCATAAGCAATATTATTCAAGTAGCCATCATGAACCAGATCTGCCCCTGATTCAGCAACGGCAATATCAATCAAAGGATAATAAGTATCACCCTGGAACACCTGAATCACAGATGGAAGTGTTGTCAATTCTATTAGTTGATCATAAGTAATTCGGGCAGTACTCCATCCATCATAATCCGAATTGGTCTTGATCCCGGCGGCTTTGACTCGTTCAATATCAGTGCTGCGGATCGTAACCGGATAGAGTACTTCCTGCTGGGGACCTGTGACTGTCTGAGCTTTGGAAAAGCGAGTGTCCGTCAAATGAGCATTCTCTGGATCTTTTTCAGCAACCAGAGCTTGAAGATCTGGAGAGAGTTTCTGCATGGAGGAAAGTGACATGCTTTTAGATAGCAGGATTCCAGGAATGATCAGTAGCAA
>JAYEKW010000142.1 GCA_034716895.1 Candidatus Neomarinimicrobiota bacterium | reverse complement strand
CAGCTCGGACTTTTGATGAGAGTATTTCGGCAAGTATATTCATATCAACCTCCGTATGGTATAAACATACACTTGAGGGGTAGTACCATACAATAATTATTTCACATACCTGTAAAGTTTTATTGTCTGAACCCCAACTGTTTTCGACCCTCCGGTATACACATACTATATTTTGGATACATATGACCACCGTCAAGAAAAACAAAACCCTTACAAATACTTCTCTGCAAGGGTTCATGTGTATCTGCGTACTGAAATTGACCTTCGATCACACAGGCTTACCTACTCACCAAAGCTTCAGCACAGGTGAGTACACCGCCACAGTCTACGCTCTCAGAGCTACGACCTGGCAGGCAGGACTCGAACCTGGAACCAATTTATTGAGAGTCAATTGGGGTATAACACCAACCTTGATCTAGAACACATCCCCTTTAATGATGTGACGGGTAACATTCCGGAAATAGTTCAACCCGGCATATTTATGTCCGACAATACAAGAGGAAGCTCACAAGCGAGATTCCCGGATCTGTTGTCAGGAGGACTGGATTATGGATGAGAAAGATAGATCAGGAGTTCAGATATTTTTCCTTATCATCGCAATCGTAATTTTTGTCGGACTAACCAGGCTTTGAGCATCTTTCTAATTTGTGTGTGTCGATAGATTCAATACAAAACCGTTACTACTAATGTGGCAGCGATTAGTCGTACAGAATGATGCTTCGATCCCCAGCAAGACTCGTCTCCCTGAGGCTCGAAGGGCTAACAGGAATTGAGTTCATGAATGAAATTTGCGACTAGCCTTTGCCGATTTAATATATTGACAGATGATTGGTCAGGGCTGCTCTTTAGGATAGATGTAGTTATTACCCTGCTTGACCTGAAATATTTTGCCAGCGTCATCAAACTCAAACACCACCAACTCCCCATTGCCATTATCACCAGTCATGCGAAAAGTGTGCAGGCCTTCTGGTGTTAGTTCAATGATCTCACTATTGGGCTCATCCTCTGGAGGAAAACTAAAAGTATTCATCACCAATTTCTGATTTAATATCATTATCTCAGTATCAAAATACCAGGGGTCTGAATAAGTCCCGGTGTATTGCTCCCAGGCTGGGTCAAATTCATAAGCGGGTTCAGCAACCGGGGCGTAAGCCTCGACCAGAACAGGACCCATAAAATCCAGGATGTGTCGCGCAATGAAACCAGGTTCCCCATCATCAGAATTGGTAAATACAACGATACCGACCTTGTCCTCTGGAATAAACATGACCTGGGTGCGGTTACCGGCTACCCAACCACCATGACCATTTATATCCTTACCAGACCGGTGCCATATAGCCCAACCCAGACCCCAGCCGCTAGACCAACCGGGACGCAACCACTGCACCCGGTGCATCTCTTTCAGGGAGCTGCCCTTGAGCACAGCGTTGGCACTATTGTCATCTTCGCGAAACTGCAGACTGACATATTTAGCCAGGTCTGGAATAGTGGTAGCCAGACCGGCTGCAGGGGTAACTCCTTGAATCTCACTATAATCCATGGTAGCGTGAGAAATGCCCTCCAGTCTGTGAGAGTAAGGCGTTACCAGTCGCTGTTGATACTGAGGATCAGGCTCTGTGGTGCTTTCATTCATTCCCAGGGGGTCAAAGATATGAGTTTTAACATAATCATTAAAGGAAAGTCCAGATACAACACTAACGATCTCACCAGCCAGCGAAAGCCCCAGATTAGAATATTTGAAACGGGTTGCCGGTGGAAAAATCGTTTCCTGATCCGCTATGGTTGCTTTTATTTGATCCATCGTTGGAAATTTGTGATCCGTCCAATAAGGAAAAGCAGCCTCGCGAGGCAGTCCCGAAGTGTGCGTCAGCAATTGCCGAATAGTAATAGGTGGCTGGTCAGGATAAGTTTGCTTGATCTGAAACCAGGGTAGATATTTTATAACCGGATCATCCAACCGCAATTTGCCGGCATCACGTAATTGCATGAGAGCTGTTGCGGTAAAGGTTTTACTGATAGAGGCAATTCGAAAAGAGGAATGATCAGAAAGAGGCGTTTCTTTTTCAAGGTCAGCGTAGCCAAAAGTGTTACTGTAAATCAATTCTTGATCATAGATCAATCCAACACTGATACCGGGAATGTGCCGGTATTCCTGTTGGGCGTTGATCCATATCTCAAGCAGCTTCAAGTCGGACTGGATTGACTTAAGTCCGGAATCATTCTTGCTCATGGCAAAGCAATTGACGTTTAAAAATCCCAGAATCAACACGAACAAGACAAGCTTTTGTTTCATGGTAGCTCCTTTGAGGGTGTAAAGGTTAGGCAGCATGATAAACATTACCGCTTAGAGAGTGAAAATAATTTTGGTCAGCTTTAAAAATTGTTTCGGGGTGAGTTGTTCAGGACGCAGACCTAGATCAAACTGATCTTCCACGGGCGGTTTATCCTTTAGAATTGATTTCAAACTATTGCGTAAGGTTTTTCGGCGTTGATTGAAGGCGGTCCGGACAACCCGTCGCAAGTAGGGTTCAGTTTCACCTGAAATTTGTCGGGCTTCCTTGAAACTGAAGCGTACAAAACAGGAATCCACATCCGGAATGGGATGAAAAATATTCCGACTAATATCAAACAGGTATTCAGTTTTGGCGAACAGAGCAGCATAAACGGAGAG
>JAYEKW010000141.1 GCA_034716895.1 Candidatus Neomarinimicrobiota bacterium | reverse complement strand
GGTGTTAGGTGTTGGGAGTTTAAAAATATCTTCGACTTTCGACTTTCGACTTTTGACTTTCGACTTTCGACTTTCAACTTTCAACTTTCAACTTTCGACTTTCGACTTTCGACTTTCGACTTTTGACTTTTGACTTTCGACTTTCGACTTTCGACTTTCGACTTTTGACTAAATTATGTCTACTGGTAAACTATATATCGTCTCTACGCCCATCGGCAATCTGGGTGATTTTACTTTTCGTGCTGTTGATACCCTGAAAAAGGTCGATCTCATTGCGGCTGAGGATACTCGTGTATCTGGCGTTTTACTGAAACACTATGAGATATCAACACCCATGTTCTCTTACCATGATCATAATAAGGAACAGGCTACACCAGGACTTTTGCGTAAACTGGAAAATGGTGACGATGTGGCTTTGATCACGGATGCTGGAACACCTCTGGTCAGTGATCCTGGTTTTTATCTGGCTCGTGCAGTTGTGGCAGCAGGGCTTGATATTGTGCCCATCCCAGGTGCATCAGCCATGTTAGCTGCTATGGTGGCTGCAGGCTTGCCTTCAGACCGATTCACCTTTGAAGGCTTTTTACCACGCAAGAAGGGTCGCCAAAGCCGTCTCAAATATCTGGCAGAGGATCCGCGTACTCTGATCCTCTACGAATCACCCCACCGGGTTGGTCGAACACTTCGAGATATCCATGACCACATGGGGAACCGACAAGTGGTTATTGGTCGGGAGATCACCAAGAAATTCGAAGAATTTATCAGGGGAACCGTTTCAGAGATCAGGGAACAGTTAGACACCCGCAGCATAAAAGGTGAAGTGGTTATCTTGATCGGAGGAAAGAAAGCATGACGACAGACAAAACATTTGAATATGCACGCGATGATTTCAATTATCCGCAATTCGCTCAAAAATTATTAAAAAAGGTTCTGAACTCTGCCATCACGCAGGTTCGCAATAGTGATATTGATGCGATCTGGCTGAACAAATTACGCTGGGGTGTTGAAGGTTTAAGCATTCTGACCATTCTGTTGGGAGCCTATTTCCTGACGGCTTTGTTAGTAGCGATCTGGCTCTTTCTGGATCAAGTTTATCTCCATGTATTTGTAGATCGTTCAGTTCCCGCAAATCGGTTTAAGCACTTTGTGGAAGAAGTTCCCCTGGTAGTGGCTCTAACGTTCTATATGTGGCTTCAGGGACACTGGTGGACCGGTGGAGCGGCCTTGCTGGGTATTTCAGGACTGTACCTGCTCACCAACCTTCAGATGAAATATGATCTTATGGCTATCAATATTCCCAGACTCTATTTTTTGAGGTGGGATAGAATGGGTATCATCTTCTTGTTTGCATTGCTGGGAGCCTGGCCGGGTGAACGTGCTTATCTATTTGTAATTTTGTTACCCTGGCTATTGGCTGCTTTAAGTTTCTATGACTATATATGGATATTGATCCAACTGGCAAAAACCAAAAAATGAAAACTTCACGTCCTTTGTTCATCAGCTTTGAAGGAATCGATGGGTCTGGAAAATCGACCCAGTGTAAGATGCTGTACCATGAACTCCTGGATAGAGGCTACTCTGTTCACCTTTTCAGGGAGCCAGGCGGTACCAGGATATCTGAAAAGATAAGAGATATTCTATTGGACAAAGAAAATATTGAAATGAGTCCCATCACCGAGATGCTGCTCTACTTTTCCAGTAGAAGTCAATTGATCGCTGAAAAGGTCATGCCAGCCCTTAACAGAGGTGAGATTGTTCTGCTTGATCGGTTTGTGGATAGTACCATTGCCTATCAGGGATATGGGCGAGATCTTTCGTTAACCAGTATTCAAAAGGTTGCTGATGTGGCGATTGGAGAGGTCGAGCCGAATCTCACTATTCTGGTGGACACCCCACTTGAAACCGCTGAAGACCGCATGGATGATCGAGAACTGGATCGCCTGGAAGCTGAAAATGTAGAGTTCAAACAGCGTACTCGAAATGGTTATCTAAAACTTGCCAGCGAAGAATCCCATCGTTTTCTAGTTCTGGATGGCCGCAATAGTATAGAAGATATCAAGCATACCATTATAAACAGGGTTGATCACCTCCTGAACAATTAGTTATGAAATTCCGACATATCTATCTTCCAGTTCTGGCAATGGGTTTGCTCACCTTATGGTCAGCCAGACTCTTTACTCAATCATTGGATGATCGTGTTGATGGTGAAAACGCTATCAAGCAGGTGTATCAGACAATCCTTGATCGTTATGTTGCTGAGATTGATGCCGTGAAACTCTCAAATGCCGCTATCTCAGGGATGCTGCGTGAGTTGGATCCCTATTCTCAACACATCAATGATAATAATTCTCATCGTCTTGATGCTATCACCACTGGTGAATACGGCGGTGTAGGGATGCACCTCGGACGGATGAATGACTCTCTCGTTGTCATTTCTCCCATGGATGGAACGCCAGCCTATAGACAGGGGATCCAAGCAGGTGACCGGATCGTTAAGATTGACTCCATCTGGACCCGCAAATTGGATCTGAGTCAGGCAGCCAGACTGGTCCGCGGTGAAAAAGGGTCGTTGTTAAAGTTAGTTATTAAGCGTGAAGGTGAACGGGAATTGATGACCTTTGAGCTTGAGCGCGAATTGATCAAAGTTCCTGATGTCAGTTACTCCGGTTTGTTGGATGAACGTACAGGCTATATCAAACTATCTAATTTCTCAAAATATTCCTCAGAAGACCTGGAAAAAGCAGTGCGAAAATTGAATAAGACCCATTTAAACGCGCTGGTTATAGATCTCAGGGGAAATCCAGGCGGTTTGTTAAGCGCTGCACTGCGAAGTGCCGACCTATTTATTGAAAAAGATGAGCTATTGCTGGAAACCAGAGGGAGAGTTCATCAATCCAATAAAAAATTCTACGCTCGTCGTCGTCCCATTGTGGATAGTGACCTTCCCATGGCTATTCTGGTGGATGGTGGATCTGCTTCTGCTTCTGAGATTCTCTCCGGTATTCTCCAGGATTATGATCGGGCAGTGGTGATAGGTGAATCAACATTTGGCAAGGGGCTGGTTCAGACAGTTACCCGTTTAACACCTGAAACACGGCTCAAGCTTACTACGGCTAAGTATTACCTACCCAGTGGGCGATTGATCCAGAAACGAGAGATCGCAACTGAAGTTATTTATGAAGATACCCTGACAATGGGAGAACAGAGTTATTTTTCAGACAATCATCGTCGTTTTGAAGCTGGGGGAGGTGTAACGCCGGATCTGAAAGTAGCAGATCCTGTCCTGAGCAGCCTGGAACAAAATCTGTGGAGAAAAAGACTCTTCTTCAAATATGCTCTGGAATATGAGGAGCAACATCCCGGACTTACTTTGCCAATACACCTCGCAGATAGTCAGGTTGACAGTTTCTATGTTTGGCTGGAACTTCACGATTTATTTCCCCCAAGCGATCTACAACGCTGGATATCAAAGTCAGCAGATCTGATCGATTCAACCAGTTCCATCCATGTAGATATGATCAAGCTACGGTCTGAGTTGAAGCGTTTAGATCTGATTCAGCAACAGGATGAGATCGAAGCGAACAGGCTTCAGATCCTGAGCGGTCTGGAAAGTGAGATCGCCAATGTTATGGGTGGAAATGGGGCTCGGGTTGCCGCATCATTGAATCATGATCCCGTTGTGGTCAAAGCTGTAGAGTTATTATCTTCGGCAACCGAGTTGCAGGCTATTCTCGCTCAAAAGAACAATTAATCAGGTTTAACGACGCTCCTTTTCCTTTAAGGACAGTGTCAGGGCGAATTCAGCCAAGATTTCGTCGCCATATTTATCAGGAGCAGTTACCAGGATGTTCAGGGTCTCATGTTGTCGTTCACCTGTGGCCAGAACTTTTTCAATAAGCGCTTTGATTTTTGCACCATCTTGACAGGTAAATAGTGCATCAGCATCGACCCTTTTTAAAAAATTTACCTGCATATCTTTAAAAACCAGATTGATCCGATGCTTGCTTTTTGCGATCAATTCCATGGCTAACAGGCCACCAGCAAGATCAGCCCCAATTGCCATCGTCCCGAAGTATAAACTATGTAGATGATTTCGTGTGCGACGTTTAAGCGGAATATGGATGATGCACTGCTCACTATCCAGAATATGAACCTTTGGCCGAACGAAAAGGATGAGGGGTATCTTGGTTAAGCCAAAGTACCAAACAGCTGCCGTTTTCTTCCAATTTGTGATCATTACTTATCTTCCTTGAATGCTAAAGTGTGTCATCCGGATCTTCCTGTTCCACAAATGAATATAGATCACTGATCATAACCTGCAGATAACCAGCGGTGGTTTTAGCTGAATTCAGATCCTTGCGGGATTTGATCTGGACAACCATTTGTTTGATCGATTCTAGAGCCTGGCCCAGAGTCCGCTCGAAGGAAACCTGTTGACTGACAATATTGTCCAGTGCCTGTTCCAGGCGTGTTTTGTCCAGGGGCTTCAGCAATATGTCAGAGAAACCGGCCAATTTTGCCTCGACAAGTTGATCGACATCAGTTGAGGCAGTAAGGAGAATAAACGGCGGAAGCGTGTGCAGGGCATCGTCCTTGTACTGGGGTAAGTTGTTTGTATTCCTGAAGAGGTCGATCCCATCCATGTTTGGCATCATAAGATCAGTTACCACCAGGTCAAAGTTGGATCCGTTTGCTGCTATTTCGCGCAGGGCTTCCATCCCGGAGAGTACTTGAATTACTTCGTGTCCCAGGCGCTTTAACTCCATGACGACTAATATCCCATTGAACTTAATGTCGTCAACTACCAGTATCTTCATGCAGAAATCCTATCGGTTCCAGAACAGAGAATCAATTAAAATATCGCTTCAATATAGTTATGTAATTGATTAGATGAATATGCTATTGCAGGATCTGAAGCAATTATGAATGATCATTCATAATGAATATCTCTTAACCATAAAAGATACAGCTAGATAGAGCGGATATGGTTTGTTGTATATTGTAGAATAATAGTAAATATTATCGAATTAGATTAATAAACCCTAAAAAGGGTTAAAGAATAGGAACCCATCCCCGATAGTAGGGTTGAGTGTTAAAGTTTATTGAAAAATATCAAACACCACCCGGGCTGACAACGATCACAGTCCTGCAAGAGAGAGTAAAGATCGTGAAAGATGACACGGAAGTCATTGTTTAAACAAGGAGGTTCAAAATGAGTGACCTGATGAGAATTCACGCAAACGTACAAGCCATGCAATCCATGAATTCATTGAGTCAGATCAATGAAAAGATCGGTATGCATCAACTTCGTTTGGCAACCGGCAAGAAGATCAATTCCGCAGCTGAAGATCCTGCAGGATATCAGTTGGCCAGAAGTCTTGAAACCAGACGTCGGGGACTTGACGCTGCTCTGCAAAATGTGAGTCAGGCGAAAAACGTTATGAATGTAGCTGAAGGCGGGTATCAGAATATTATGGATATTCTCCAGACCATTAAGGAGAAGGCTACTCAGGCAGCTGACTACTCATTGTCAAGTACACAACGATCATCAATCAATGACCAGGTCGCTGCTCTTATTGCAGAGATCGAAGAGATTGTGGATGAGACCACGTTTAACGGTGACAGTCTCATTGATGGTGGTTATTCCGGTGCATTTCATACTGGTGAGGGAGCTTCAGATGAGCTGACCATCACATTACAAAATAGCGATTCTGCGGCTTTGAGTATCAATTCACTGGATTTGTCCTCTGCTAATGGTGCGAGTGGAGCCATTTCTACGGCGAGTTCAGCAATCGATACACTGGCTGGTCGCATCCAGGATGTTGGTGAATATAAAGTTCGCCTGGCATCTAAAGAACGGACACTCTCTGTGGCAGTTACTAATGCAGAAGCGACTCGGAGTGTGATCGAGGATGCCGATTTCGCCAAGGAACAGATGGAGGTGATGAAGTTGCAGATCCTGCAGCAGACAGCCGTATCATCCTTAGTGCAAGCAAACTCGGCACCCCAGGTCGTTCTCTCACTCTTCAGATAAATATCCAAAAATAGGGGAGCTTGTAAAGATCTCCCCTTTATTCTGAACTGTGAAAGGAGGCGACAATGTCAAATGGCTTTATGAGTATCAAAGATGTAGCTGGTTATTTGAAAATCAAGGAGCAGACCGTTTATCGCCTGGTACAGCAAGGAAAAATCCCCGGCCTGAAGCTGGGAGGTCAATGGAAGGTTAAAAAAGATCACTTGGACCGGATGTTTGATGAGATACTGACTGAAAAACTGAAGGAGATCAATAGCTAGTAAACCTGCTCGTGTACCCTTAAACCCTCAAGGAGACTTGGGGGTTTTTTTATTATCGCAAAAGACCCAGCATCACCCCCTTCAAGTCGCAAATACGATTGATATGCTTATTCGCATAAATCTTATACCAATTTCAGTTCTAAAGGGTCTATTAATTTCAAAATATTTTAGTGTTATACGATCTTCATGTTTTTTGCATAGCCATAGCTATGGATAAAATATTAAGTGAAGTATAACGGTAAAAGATGAAGAAATTACAGGCCATTTGGAGCTGAATTTGGTATTAGTGCTTACGTTATTAACCCGGTGGATATTGAGTGTGTCTCCCTGAGGCTCGAAAGGTGTACACATCGGGTTCTTTATGAACATAGCCCAACATTATTATCCGCCACTTTAATAATTGCCCAAGTCCACCCTGAAATCATGCTTGAATATTATTTTATTTTATTAAATCTTCATGTAAACCCTGAAAAACAATCAAATGCTAAGTGATAATGCTGATAATCCCTGTTGTGTAATTAATTCACATAAAAATTACTGAATATTATTCACTCAAACCCTTACACCCACCAAAAATGCCACCAGAACTAATGATTGCCCCAAACTGGCGATATTCGTTGTGAAGGTTTTTTGAACGCGGTTTTACATGAGGAAGTGACGGAGCCTGAAACCGTACCACGATTACCGTCAACGTGGGCAAGGAAGCCCATATCTAAACAAGGAGGTTTTAAATGAGTGAACTAATGAGGATTTACTCGAACATTCAAGCGATGCAGAACATGAATTCACTGGGGAATATCAGTGACAAGATGTCCATGCATCAAATGCGTCTGGCAACAGGCAAAAAGATCAACTCAGCTGCAGATGATCCAGCCGGTTACCAGTTAGCCCGTAGTTTGGAAACCAGAAAACGTGGTCTGGATGTTGCCTTGCAAAATGTAAGTCAAGCCAAGAACGTGTTAAATGTTGCCGAAGGTGGCTATCAGAATATCATGGATATTCTCCAAACCGTAAAAGAAAAAGCAACTCAGGCAGCCGATTATACGCTTTCCAGTACTCAGCGTACTTCGATTGATGACCAAGTTTCCGCTCTGGTTTCTGAAATTGAGGATATTGTAGCTGAAACCACCTTTAACGGTGACAGCCTCATCGATGGTGGCTATTCTGGTGCTTTTCATACCGGTGAAGGTTCTACAGATCAGTTATCTGTTTCCCTGGGTGACTCTGACTCAGCTGCATTGAGCATCAATAGCATTTCACTGAGTTCAGCTAATGGTGCCAGTAGTGCTATTTCAACTGTATCAACAGCAATTGATACACTCGCAGGTCGAATCCAGGATGTTGGTGAGTATAAGGTGCGTCTTGCTTCCAAAGAACAATCTTTGTCAGTAGCATCCACCAATACTGAAGCGATCCGCTCATCAGTGGAAGATGCCGATTTTGCCAAGGAACAAATGGAAGTGATGAAGTTGCAGATTCTTCAACAGACTGCTATCTCATCCTTTGCTCAGGCAAACAGTGCACCACAAGTAGTGCTCTCTCTCTTCCGTTAAGGAAGGAAACTATGACAGCTGGATGGGAAATGCTTTCCCATCCAGCTTCATTATTTTTTGACTTTGTAAACCTTGTCTTAAACCTCTTGAGTATTTCCATCACAATGATAGCAACAACTGAAAGAGGTTTTAACCCCATTCGGATGAATATCCAGATGGTGGCATGGAACTTGACAATTCACCGGAGATGATAAAATGTTGGCAAACCAGAATATGACCCCAGACTCTCAGCCAAATCCATACTTGGTTCAAAAGATCATGACGGCCAGTCCTGAGGAATTGATCTCATACATCTTTGAGGCAGCCATCAAGGCTTGTGCTCAAGAAGATCACCGCAGGGCTTTGGAGGCAGTTCAGGAATTGATCAATTCACTGAACTTTGAAGCTGGAGATATATCCTCAACATTTTATAAAGTATATTCGGAAATTGCGGATCACATTCATAAACGCGAATTTGACACTGCTCTTACAAATCTAATGGATTTACGTAAGACCTGGTCCCAGGCTATGAATATTAGATAGGTTGCATAATGGATATCAACTCGCTATTAGGTTCACAAAATTCGATTCAATATCTGGTTGACCAGTATATGAAGTTCGAATCGAGGCCAAAGGATGCTCTGCTCGATCGGCAGTATGCACTCAATCAGCGGAAAGATACCTTATCGGATCTGGATAGCAAACTGTCAGCCCTTCAGTCGAAGGCTGAACGTTTATCAGATCCAGTAACGGATTATTTTGCAGCACGTTCTGCTTCCACCAGTGATGGTGATGTAATGACTGCCACTGCCGGCGCGACAGCCGCTCTTGGTAATCACGCTATCACCATCGATCGTCTGGCAATATCAGATACACGGGTATCACAGCAATATACTGATGGAGATTCCAGTTTTAGCGGGTTCCTCACCGATCAAACATTCTCTATCGAAGTAGGCGCACCTACAGATGAAGATGCAAATAATCGGGTGAGCATATCCATGACTGTTTCAGCGGCTGACCTGGCTCTAGACAATGATGAAGCCTTGCTTCAGATAGCCGATGCTATCAATAGTGCCATGTACACAGCGGTTTCAGATGAAACAATCGGTTCTGAAGAACAAGTAAGAGCTTCTGTGGTCACCGAGGAATCAGGGAAATCACGCTTGGTCCTGAGGAGTGAGTCATCCGGATATACCTATCGCATGGAATTCACTGATTCAGCTGATGGTCTTTTATCAGCACTGGGTGTATCTGATAGTATTCAGAGTAGTGGCAGTGCCGGTGGATATATCACTGACGTAGGTACCAGTACGACGACCAGCTTATTAAATTCCAAATTTAATATAGACGGATTGGATTTTTATCGAGACAGTAATAATGTGACAGATGCGTTGGCTGGAGTGTCCATTAAAATGTTGGATACTTCAGCAGCAACACAGACTATCACTGTTGTTGCTGATACGGAGGGTGTCAAAACGGAGGTCAACGGGTTCATTGATGCCTATAATGAGGCCATGACCTACCTGCGTGAAGAGACCCAGATGAATCCAGATACTTATGAGCGTGGTATGCTGGCTGATGACGTGACTTATCGCGGTATAGTCTACGATCTAAGAAATTTCACCTTAAATCAAGTAAGTGGTGTCAGTAATACTGATTATTCCCGTCTATTTTCCATTGGAATTGAAGCAGATTCACAGGGCATGTTGTCCATAGCTGATATGGATAAGTTTACGACTGCTATCGAAACAAATTCAAACTATGTAGCAGAGCTTTTCAACTCAGCAGATGGTTTGGCAACCCAACTCGATGGTTATTTAGAAAACTATGTCAAAACCGGTGGATCCATAAACAGCAGTAAGAATAATATCGATGACCAGCTGATGAATCTTACTGATCGCATATCACTTATGGATGATATTCTTTATCGTCGAGAAGACCAATTAAGACAAGAGTTTACAAGTCTACAGGAGATGATGTACAAATTACAAAGTCAACAAAGTTTTCTAGGATCCTTTTTTCAGTAAAGGAGGAAGATTATGGAAGCTGTAGTCGTAGAACTTGCAAAAAATTCGGTATCCAACCCTCAGATTGAACCTGTTTCAAAAGTGATTAATCTCAAGGAAGTGAACGAATCAGAGAAAACTTCTGAGACCACCCAGGATGGCGCAGTGCTTGATATTAATCTGGTCGATTTCACAGAGCTTGTAAAAAATGTAACTGATGTAGTGCAGGCGCTGGGTACCAAAGTATCATTTTCGTTTGATGACCGAACGCCCAACCCGGTGATCAAGGTTATGGATGATGAATCAGGTAAACAGGTCCGTCAGATACCCAGAGAAGAGATGTTGCATCTCATGTCCAAATTAAGAGAAGTCTCTGGGCTGATTTTCGCGAGGAGTATCTGATGACTCCTGGAAATCACGCGTTAACTCATTCGGCACACGTACTTCTGGAACAGGAAATGGTCTGTTTTCATGAGATCATGGCAAAAACCCAGGAGATTATCAATGATTCGGATACCATATCTTTGAAATCTATTTTAGAATTATTAGATACGCGGGATCATTGGATCGATCGCCTTAGACATCTGGAGCTACAAAAGGACTCACTGCGGATGGATGGTGCTGAATTACGGAGATCAAAATTAGGACGGCAGATATCCAGCATTGCAAAATCACTTGTTGTAACAGATGCGAAGCTGTTAGATATTCTACAGATACGTAAGATGAATGTTGTTAAAGAAATGGGAAAGATCGCCGACACTAGGGGTGAGGCCACGAATGTCATGAAAGATGCACAACAACCAACGATCATAGATACCAGGAGTATCTAAGGAGAGGATCATGTCGCCGATTAAGAATATTGGAAATCTTCCTCCAGAATTCCGACGCTCTGAGCGCAATGAAAAACAAAGCCAGGTCAAAAAATCAAGTGATCTGGGTGCTCGAGCACCCACTGCAAAAACTGATCAGTCCCAGAAGATCTCTCAAGACCAGGTAAATGTCTCAGATTCTGCTAGAACCTTACTCCAGCGGGATGCTGAGATTCAACGTTTTACAGGCGAGATGTCCACAGTTGAGACTCTAAGTGCGGAAGAACAGCAAGTTATAGAAGCAAAGATCGAAAGTGATTTTTATTCTTCACCTGAGGTTATCTCAACTGTTGCTGGTAAAATTGCAGACGAAACAACAAGTGCAAAGTTAAGTTTATCACCAACTCGTATGCAGGAAGTTCTTGAGAATATCCGCGAAAATCAGTACGCATCAGATGCTGTAATCGATGTTGTCGCCGATAAGATAATAAAGGATCTGTAGGCGTCATTGGAATCTCCAACAAGATTTTATACAAATTAAACTTCAAACTGTGCGTTATCTCCTTCATCTTTTCCAGTTCTGTTGTACTTAAAATCTTGACCATAGCTATCAGTCTCCACACTACATGCTACGCCCTGACAAGCAGCTATGCTCAAAATATGAAGCTTGACGAAACCGCAAAAAGTATCTGAGAATTCATAAAATGTACCCTAAAACCATTAAATGCAACAACATATAGTGAATAAGCATAAATCCATATATATCAACACTTTGC
>JAYEKW010000140.1 GCA_034716895.1 Candidatus Neomarinimicrobiota bacterium | reverse complement strand
TGCTATTTACGTTCATGGAGCTGATTCATCGAATTCTCGAACGGTAACAGAGGCAAACCTGAGCGGTCGGAAGGCCATTCTGGGAAAAGTACGTAAAGAGAACAGGCGACTCATGCACATGCAGCCGGAAGCCGGTTTCAGGGAGAGTTATCGTATTTTGGGTGAGACCATTATCACTCACGATGATTATACTTCGGGCAGGGTTTATGAAGATTCTATTGCGAACGCTTTTTACCCTGTTGATCTGCATACCAAGGATGGAGTACAGCCCAAGCCACTGCAGCCGGGAACAGTACCCACGGTTCCCTTGAGGGCTTTGGTTCCCAAAGGATCTTCCAACATTATCATAGCCGGCCGCTGCGTTTCAAGCGACCGCTTAGCCAATTCAGGATTACGGGTGCAGGCATCGTGCATGGCGATGGGTCAGGCTGCAGGAGCAGCTGCAGCCCTTGCGGTCAAATTTAGCACAACACCTTTGAAAGTACCATTCAGCAAAATCAAGGAGATGCTAATTGCCCACAGCGCTATTGTTCCCAGTACTTCCAAATCAAAATTGTAAATCCAAATTCAAAATCGGAGTTTAAGCACTTACCCTTTTATCGACACACTCCAATTTATAAAAAAAGATATGGAACAAGTAATGCTAAGTAGAGTATTTGAAAACCTAAGTGACACTGAAAAAGAAGAAATAATAGAGCAACTCCACCAAAAATGGACAGGCCCCAATAATGAGGTGGTAAAACGTATGGCACAGTTTAAGGAGAAAAGCCCGGATATTTTGAAAGTGATAATGGAGAGTTAGAGTACCCAAAGCATCTTGCTTTGAATAAAACCAAGTGAATACAAGGAGTTGAAGCACCTCAAAAGAGAAAACTTGAGAGACCATATGACCGATCTTGAACTTATTTTTTCTATGCTCGGCGAAAGAGCTGTAATAAGATGCATTACGAATTTTAGAATTTAACTTATGGCATTTACAAAAGAACAAATAACAGAAACCCCGATAGCCAAAGCAATTGAAGATAGAAAAAATGAATAATCGTATCCTTTTTATCCTGTCATTAGCATTTATCTTGATGAGCGGTTCATCATGTGAGAAACAAGCTAGACACCCCAACATCATTTTGTTTCTGGCAGATGATATGGGCTACGGAGATCCTCAATGCTATATGCCTGATTCCAAAATCCCAACCCCAAACATTGACAGACTTGCTTCTACTGGTATTCGTTTTACCGATGCTCATTCACCATCAAGCGTTTGCTCTCCAACCAGATATGCAATTCTTACCGGACGTTATGCCTGGAGAACCCGCTTGAAACGAGGGGTTTTAGGTCCATACAATTCTCCACTAATTGAATCGGATAGACTTACTATTCCAAAAATGTTGAAGCAAGTTTCTTATCAAACAGCCTGTATTGGAAAGTGGCATTTGGGCATGCAGTGGGCAACAAATAATAATACGGAGCTGCCAGAATTATGGGGTGCTTATGATCAATCACAAATAGATCATCGCAAAGCCATAACTGGTGGACCTCTTACTGCTGGCTTTGACTACTATTTTGGAACGGATGTTCCTAACTTTCCACCTTACCTATTTATAGAAAACGATCGTGAACTTGGTTTCCCATCCATTCCGAAACCAGATACGATCTATGGAAATCCCGGACAAATGCTTCCTGGCTGGAAATTGGAGGATATTTTACCTACTCTTACTCAAAAGGCAGTTAGCTATATCGACAACTATGCAAAAGCAAATAACGATCAACCTTTTTTCCTCTATTTTGCCTCAACATCTCCTCATACCCCAATTGTTCCGGCACTTGAATTTCAGGGAAAAAGTCAGGCTGGTCCATATGGTGATTTAGTTCATCAAACTGATTATACTTTGGGTCAAATCATGAATGCTTTGGACCGTAATGGGCTTACAGACAATACTCTTGTGATTTTCACTTCTGATAACGGCTCTCCAGCACGGGCTGGTGATCCTCATTTGCATGGCCGGGATTTTCAGGTCACAGGCTCGGTCATTAGCAAATATGACCATAATCCGAATGCACCCTGGCGCGGAATGAAAGCCGATATATGGGAAGGTGGACACCGGGTTCCCTTTGTAATGAGCTGGCCCGGAAATGTACCTAAAGGTCAGGTTTCTTCTGAACCGATTAGCAGTGTGGATATTATGGCTAGTATTGCTAAACTACTGGATTATGAGCTTCCAAATACTGCAGCTGAAGATAGTTGGGACTTATCAGAACTGATGCTTGGCAAAAATGTTGGTATTGCAGCCGTTGAGATGCAAATCCATGAAGCACTGGTACATCATTCCATTGATGGCAAATTCGCTATTCGACAGGGAAAATGGAAAATGATCCCGCAATTAGGTTCAGGCGGCTGGACACAGCCGAAGAATGTAATCACTGATAACAGTGAGATCAAAGGGCAGCTTTATGATATTTATTCAGATCCGGATGAAAAAAACAACCTCTGGCTGGATTATCCTGAAATAGTTGAGGAACTACAGGAATTACTGACAAAGTACCAGAAAGAAGGACGAAGCACTTCGAGTTCAGGGTCTCTCTAAATATCCTATCTTTACGTTTATGCAAGCAGCTGTTTAATATGTCAGGCTATGCCGCACCGAAAATCTCTACGGTTCGGATAGGAATCATTGGTACTGGCA
>JAYEKW010000139.1 GCA_034716895.1 Candidatus Neomarinimicrobiota bacterium | reverse complement strand
GTAAGCTTAAAATTATAACCATAGCGGTAGCTATGGTTATAATTTTGGCTCATCCCCTAAATGCGTACCTCAGACTTAGTTGGATTGTCAGGAAGCTTTCATTTTTTACTCAGATCCAGATTCCCTGGGGTTGAACAATACTAAAGCAAATTTTTTTCATCAAACTCTATCCAGCATATTTCATAAAGAAATGCAACTTTTGTACGCCCTCATGAAATATGCGTGCTTTTTCATGGTTTATCAGAAGTTCTCTAAGTTCCTCAATAAATGATTGTTTCTGACCGTGCTTCTCCCGGTTTTTAACGTATTCAATTAAATCATCCTGTGCAGAGAATATGATCTGATACAATATTTGGGTGTCTCGGTTGACAGGGTTAAACTCCTTCAGAGTTTGATCTGTTTCTTGATTCTAGTACTACGGGTTGCACCCGTAGCTATTCATATTTAATCCCTTCGGGATATTTCTTTAGCAGATAAATTAGGTCTCATTCACCACTTTGACGCTTCTTCCTATGACCCCAGGTACGCATTCTGACGATGAGCCATAATTTTAAGTGAAGCAGAACTGTAAAAAGATGAAGAAGATAACGCGCAGTTTGAAGTACAAATGGTATAATTCACGATCTTATTGGGAGATTTCTAATCAAACACTCCACAAAAATATTTGCAATCAGCCCATGAGCCGTTTAGTTTCGCCCCGCTAAAGAACTGGAGAAAAGAAAATGGCAAAAGCACAAGCATTCGGAGATAAAGTACGCGGTAAGATACGTACCCATAAAAAAATGGTACGTTATATCCTGCCTATAAGAAAAGATAAAGGCACTTCCCTGCGTTTCAGAGAAGGTATGCTGGAGATTCCTGAAGATAAGGAACATGGCGATTTTGTCGTAGAGCAAATGGATTCGTTGACCAAATAAGCTTCTCTTCCGAAAACAATTTCAAAAACGCTCCGAAAAGGAGCGTTTTTTTTTACACCCCGGCGATTACATTTTTGGCCTATGAATCAACAGCAAGCTGAAGCCCGGATCCATGAACTGATCACCGTCCTGAACGATCACAATCACCGCTATTATATCCTGGATGATCCCAGCACATCTGACGCTGCCTATGATTCACTTTTACGTGAACTACAAGAGCTGGAAACAGCTTACCCTGAATTTACCCGACCTGATTCCCCTTCTCAACGGGTAGGTAGCCTTTCCAGCTCGAGATTCGAACCACTGACCCACAGTACTCCCATGCTCTCCCTTGAGAATGCCATGAATACTCAAGAACTGATCGACTTTGATACCCGCGTGCGCAAGGATCTGGAACTCGATGGAATAGCGTATGTCATCGAACCAAAATTAGATGGCCTGGGTGTGGAATTGATCTACGTGGATGGCATTTTTACGGCGGGCTCAACCCGGGGAGACGGCTTCGTTGGTGAAAATATCACTCAAAATCTAAAAACTTTAAGATCACTCCCTCTCCGCTTACGGGATAATATCAGGCTAATTCCACCCTACCTGGAGGTACGAGGCGAGGTCTTTATGAGCCACAGAGATTTCGAAGATCTTAATCACCGTCAATTAGATGCAGAGAAAGCAGTTTTCGCCAATCCTCGAAATGCTGCCGCCGGAAGCCTACGCCAACTGGATTCACGAATTACCGCAACTCGAAAGCTCCAGGTCAATATTTACGCTGCCGGACGTATCACCGACTTCCAGGTTCCTACTCACCTTGATTTTATTCAAGCCCTGCAGGATTGGGGCTTCCCTGTGAATGATCGCACTAAACTTTGCAGCGGGATCACTGAAGTGATTCAATTTCACCAGCAGCTTGAGATCGACCGTGAATCCCTGGCTTATGATATTGATGGAACGGTATGCAAAGTGAATGATCTGGCTGCCCAGAACCAATTGGGCATCCGCAGCAGGTCTCCCCGCTGGGCAATTGCCGGAAAATTCAAAGCCCGCCAGGAGATCACCAGAATAATCAGCATTGAGCCCAGTGTGGGTCGCACCGGTGCCATTACACCTGTGGCTAACCTGGAGCCGATTCAATTAGGCGGCGTTATGGTGGCGCGGGCTACCCTGCATAACCAGGATGAGATCGATCGAAAGGATGTTCGGGAAGGTGATACTGTTGTTGTTCAGCGTGCTGGTGATGTCATCCCCGAAGTCGTAAAAACTATCCTGGACAAACGCCCTGAGAATACGCTGCCCTATTTGATCCCAGAAAGGTGTCCGGTATGTGAAGGTCATGTTGTGCGGTTAAAGGGCGAAGCCAAACACTATTGTCAAAATATCTCATGTCCTGCTCAAATCAAGGGCCGCATTGAACATTTTGTAGCCAGGCGTTGTATGGATATCGATGGTTTTGGATCTAAACTTGTAGCCCAATTGGTGGACACGAATCTGATCAACAGCATTGCTGATATTTACACACTTGATTCTAAGCAGCTTGCAAACCTGGAGCGCATGGCTGAAAAATCGGCTGACAATATTATGGAAGCCATTCAGGCCAGTAAGTCAGTGGATCTGTGGCGTCTGATCCACGGTCTGGGTATCCGGAATGTGGGAGAACATATTTCCAAGGTTTTGGCCAGTAAATTTGGGTCACTGAGTCAACTTTCCAAAACCGATTCGGAAACTTTTGAAGCAACCCACGAAGTCGGTCCCATAGTTGCTAAAGGTCTGGTAGAATTTTTCAGGGATAGTGATAATCAGAAACTGATCGCCCGCCTGGTCAACCAGGGCTTGAACCCCCAACTGGATATCTCAGCCGCAACTGAAGGATTATTGGCCGGCTTGAACTTTGTTTTCACAGGTAAGTTAGAGTATTTCAATCGTGATACGGCTCGAGAGATGGTCGAGTCCCATGGTGGATCCACTTCTGGAACTGTCAGTAAGAAAATAGATTATCTGATAGCGGGACCCGGAGCTGGATCCAAGTTGGAGAAGGCAAAGAAACTAGGTATCAAAGTATTAACTGAAGCTGAATTCCGTGAGATGGTAGAACTTGAATAGGAGCTAAATAAATGTTTAAAAAGATTCTGGTGGCTAATCGAGGGGAAATCGCCTTGCGGGTCATGCGAACCTGTCGGGAAATGGGAATTGAAACAGTCGCTGTTTTCTCGGAAGCAGATCGTACAGCTCCCCATGTTCTATTTGCCGATGAAGCCTACTTGATCGGGCCAGCCCCCTCCAATGAGAGCTATTTACGCTATGATAAGATTCTGGAAGTTGCCAGATTATCCGGTACCGATGCCATTCACCCCGGCTATGGATTTCTCTCTGAAAATACTGACTTTGCTCAACAGGTTGCTGATGCTGGAATTGTGTTTATTGGTCCGCCTGCTGAAGCGATCAAAACCATGGGTGATAAGACCATGGCACGTCAGTCCATGTTACGAACTGATGTACCCGTGGTGCCAGGCACTGAGGAAGCGATCAGTAACGTGGAAGAAGCGCTTACAATAGCACTGGAAATCGGATTTCCGGTGCTGATCAAAGCAGCCGGGGGCGGTGGTGGTAAAGGAATGCGAATTGTGGAATCAGCTGAAACCTTCAATGACGCAGTGGCTCAGGCGCAGCGTGAATCCCAGTCTGCATTCGGTGATGATCGGGTGTATATTGAAAAATACCTGGAAGAGCCTCATCATATTGAATTCCAGATCCTGGCTGATCAACATGGCAATATTATTCATCTGAATGAACGTGAATGTTCAATCCAACGACGTTATCAAAAGGTCATTGAGGAATCACCCTCGCCTTTCATTAATGCCGAAATCAGAAAGCGCATGGGGCAAGCAGCAGTAGCAACTGCCCGTAGTTGCAATTATGTGGGTGCTGGTACGGTTGAGTTCCTGGTAGACAAGCATAAGCATTTTTATTTTCTGGAGATGAATACCCGCTTACAGGTTGAACATCCCATCACGGAAATGATCACTGGAATTGATCTTGTCGCAGAGCAAATTCGTATCGCTGACGGGCAAGAATTGTCACTGAAGCAAGCCAAGGTCACAATCTCAGGTCATGCTGTAGAATGTCGTATCTATGCTGAGGATGCTGCTCAGGACTTTACACCCTCTACCGGTAAGATCATCATGCTGCAGATCCCTGATGGCCCTGGAACCCGTTTTGACGGCGCTATCAGACAGGACATGGAGATCACGCCTTATTATGATCCCCTGTTGGGTAAACTGGCCTGTTGGGCTGAGGATCGCGAGGCTGCTTTGAACCGGTGTGAACGAGCCTTGCGTGAATTCTATATTGGTGGCATCGAAACCACCATTCAGTTTTGCCGTTCAGTCGTCCGGCATCCGGTCTTTCGTGAAGGTCCCTATGATACTCATTTCTACTCTACCTATAGATCTGAATTGCATCAAGAACTTTCCAGCTCAACAGATGAAGTGTTAACCGTTGCAGGTGCTACTCTTTATCACCATCGTAATCAGCTTAAGCACCGTTCACAAGGAGACGTTTCAACTGACCCAGTCAGATCAAACTGGGTCCAAGCACAGCAAGGGAGAACCCGCAGATGAATTTTGAGATCAATGGTGGCGGAATAACCCTTCAGGTGGATTTCCAGACTCAGGATGACAAGCTGATTATCAAATCTGAATCTGGGCAACTGGATTTTGAAGCAGTTCTGGTTCAGCCTGGGATCTATAGCGTACTTATGAATAATCGTTCCTTCGTAGTTAGTATCTGCTCTAAAGACGATCAACGGGTGAATGTGAATGGCACTCCTCTGGTCATGGAATTGCTGGACGCGGTTCACCTACACTTGAGGGAGCTGGGTTGGGATGCCATGCAAGAGATTAAAGCCGGACTGGTTAGTGCTCAGATTCCGGGACTGATCACCAAAATTTTTCAGAGTGTCGGTGATGAAGTTGTAGAAGGTGATCCTATCTTTCTTATGGAAGCCATGAAAATGGAAAACGAGATCAAAGCACCGGTTTCCGGCACTATAGTGAAGATTAGTGTTAAAACAGGTCAAACCGTTGAAAAGGGAACAGATATCATTGAGATTAAATAATAAAATAAGCGAGTAATATATGTTTGGTAGAATGTTTGGAGCAGGTCTCGGATGGGCTTTTGCCGGTCCGATCGGAGGATTGATCGGCTGGTGGCTGGGAAGTCAATATGAGGGAGCTCAAAGTACTTCACAAACCAGCACTCTCCGTTCATCGGCGCAGACCAGACCAGGGGACTTTGCAATCGCACTATTAGTGCTGTTAGCTGCTGTAATGAAAGCTGATGGTAAAGTCGTCAAAGCTGAGCTGGACTATGTTAAACAATTTTTGATCAAGAGTTTTGGGCGGGATAATGCCCAGGAAATGTTGGTGCTCCTCAGAAATCTTCTGGAGCAGGACTATTTCATTTATGAAGTGGCTAGCCAGATCAACAATCACATGAATACTGCTGAAAAACTGCAACTGATACATGTGCTATTCGGGATCAGTCAGGCTGATGGCCATGTGCATGCCAGCGAAATTGAGCTGATTCGTGAGATCGGTCAACAGTTGCAACTGAACACAGCTGATATGGATGCCATCATGGCTATCTTTGTGAAGGAAACACATTCTTATTATAAGATCCTGGAAATCCTTCCTTCGGCCAGTGACCAGGAACTTAAGAAAGCATATCGCTTCATGGCTGCCAAGTTTCATCCGGATAAGGTCCAGCACCTGGGACCTGATTTTCAGAAAATGGCCGAAGAAAAATTTAAAGCAATCAACGAAGCCTATCAGCAGATCAAAGCTGAACGAGGCCTGTAACAGGTTGATCGCTTCTCGTAAAAAACGCTGAGATTGTCGATAGGTATTGAGAAAACAGTTATGGAGAGTGCTAGATCATGAGCAATGCAGGAGAAAAAGCCGGTCAATACCCCTTCACTCGCGGAATTTACAGCGATATGTATCGGTCCCGGAAATGGACCATGCGTCAATACGCCGGTTTTTCCAGTGCTGAGGATTCGAATGCTCGCTATCGCTACTTGCTGGAGCAGGGACAAACCGGACTTTCAGTAGCATTTGATCTACCGACTCAGATCGGCTATGATTCAGATGCTCCACTGGTTGACGGTGAGATCGGCAAAGTGGGTGTCCCCATCGACACGTTGGCAGATATGGAGATCCTATTTAAAGGAATACCTCTGGATAAGGTTTCTACATCCATGACTATTAATTCGACAGCAGCTATCTTGTTAGCCATGTATCAAGTGGTAGCTGAAAAACAGGGTGTGAAGGCAGACAAATTACGAGGTACTATCCAGAATGATGTCTTAAAAGAATACATTGCCCGGGGAACCTATATCTATCCACCGCAACCTTCCTTGAGACTTATCACGGATGTCTTTTCATACTGCGATGAACATATCCCCAATTGGAATACTATCTCTATTTCCGGATATCATATCCGCGAGGCCGGCTCTACCGCAGCCCAGGAACTGGCTTTTACATTTGCAAATGGGATAGCTTATGTAGAAGCAGCCCTGAAAGCTGGTCTTGATGTAGATAAATTTGGTGCCCGACTGTCTTTTTTCTGGAATGCCCACAACGATCTGCTGGAGGAAATCGCCAAGTTCAGAGCTTCCAGGCGTATTTGGGGCAGGATCATGAAAGAGCGTTTCGGAGCCACCAACCCCAAAGCGATGATGTGTCGGTTTCATACTCAGACCGGTGGTTCAACTCTGACTGCGCAACAGATCGACAATAATGTGGTGCGGGTAACCTTGCAGGCATTGGCAGCCGTGTTGGGTGGCACTCAGTCTCTTCACACAAACTCACGTGATGAAGCGCTGGCGTTACCAACAGAAGTATCTGCCCGACTGGCATTGAGGACACAACAGATCATTGGCTTTGAAAGTGGTGTGACCAACTATGTCGATCCTCTGGCCGGATCAGAGGTAATCGAAGAGCTCACGGATAACCTGGAACACGAGGTTTTCAACACCCTCAAAACCATCGATGAAATGGGTGGCGCTGTAAAAGCAATCGAGCTGGGTTACTTCCAGAACGAAATCGCCGCCAGTGCCTATCAGTACCAACAAGAGGTCGAAAAGCAGGAACGCATAATCGTTGGTGTAAACCAGTTTGTCATGGAGGAAAATCTCCAGCCAGAGACCCTGGAATTGGGTACAGAAGCTACCAAGCGACAGTTGGCCCGCCTTGAAAAAATCAGATGTGATCGTGATCAGCAAGCCGTTCAGATCGCATTATCGAGGTTGGAGCGAGCGGCTCAACAGGATAATGAGAACCTTTTCCCCTATATCCTGGTTGCAGTCCGGGAATACGCTTCCCTGGGAGAAATTTCTAATACCTTACGTTCTGTCTTTGGTGAGTATCGTGGCAACTGACACTCCCATCCATATCCAACGTAACACATCGATTGAATTACCCCACTCGAATTTGGATTGATGTCTCTGAACGTCAGAATGATCTCTCATAACCGTATACACCCTGAGCTAGACGATATTTTAATCTTTGAAACTCTGGATTCTACAAATCAGGAAGCTTATCGTCGTCGCTCTGAATTTGTCGGACACAATATTCTTTTCATCAGCAATGAGCAAACCCTGGGCAAGGGGCAATATGGTCGTCATTGGGAATCAGAAGCTGGTTTAGGGCTTTGGATGTCATTATTACTGGGTAGTCCTACAGTATTAAAACATGATCTTCAACTTTTATCTCTTTACGTTGGTATCGTTATCTGCAGATCTCTCACGACCCTGATGGATGTGGATATCTCTTTAAAATGGCCCAATGATATCATAATTGGGAATCGTAAGTGTGGCGGAGTCTTAACCGAAGTACAGTGGGCAGGAGCAACTGCAGTCTCGGCAACTATCGGGATCGGAATCAATCTGGAGCATCGTCTGACTGATTTTTCAGTATCTATCCAACAGACAGCCACCTCCCTGCACCTGGCCGGGTGGGAAAAGCCTGATAGAGAGCAGGTGTTAAAAAACATAGTGCAGGTATTCTTCAACAATATCGACTTACTTGACCGCGCTGCGGATCTTGCGAAGGAATGGAATAAGGTCGCATTCAAGATCAATGAGCCTATTCAATGGAGTTATAACAACACCATCCAAGAAGGTCAATTTTTGGGTATTACTGAAACTGGTGAGGCTCAAATACTACGAGGGGGAGTTATCCATAATTTTCGAAGTGGTGAAATACAGTTAAACTTATCGGTCTAGATCGAGACTTAATAATTTACTTTACCTGATCAGGATTCTGCATGCCATAGAAATGCATACTCTCGGCCTCATGGTCGAGCAGGTCACGCTATTGATCAAGGTACTTTTCCAAAAGCTCTTTTAGTTGAACAATGGTATAAGGTTTAGACATATAGTCTGCAAAACCGGCTTCATTCAGACTTTGCAATTTGTCTTTTGAAAAGGCTGTGACAGCCACCATGGGGGTGCTTTCAAAACGATCTTCCTGCTTGAGTGTGGCCCCAAGCTCAATGCCACTGATCCCCGGACCCAGGGCAATATCCAACAGCATGATATCAACTGATTTATCCTTCATTAACTCTATTGCCTGCTCACCTGTTTCTGCTGCAAGTGAAGCATATTCAAGTTTTTTCAGTAACAGTAGCAGATACTGTCTGGAAGCAAAATCATCTTCAACAACCAGAACAGATTTCATCGTACTCATTTCAAGATACTTCCCATCTAGATTATTTCAGTTCGAGCCTTACTAAGCTTTGGCAACCTCATGTAAAAAACATTACCGGTAGGTTCATTTGAATAGATGCCAACAGCAGCTCCGTGAACGGCAGCTATCCGTTTTACAATAGCTAATCCAAGCCCACTTCCTCTTGATTTCCCATTTGCCAACTGTACGGTACGTTCAAAAATATTAGTCTGGTCTTCACCCAGGATCGAATTTCCCAGATCACTCACAGAAAATTCGATCTCATCATCATTGTCCTTCAGATTGAAGATAACTTTTTTCCCCTGTGGAGCATATTTAAGGGCGTTGCTTAAATAATTCCTGAATACTTCAGCAATGATCGGGTTGGCTTCACAAACCAGGTCTTGATCAATATTTATCTCTAATGGTTTCCCTTGTCCGCTGAAGCTGGATAAAAACTCACCTGTGATATTGACAGCCAACTGGCTTAGGTCGATCTGCTCCATGGCTATCTTTTCACCTAGTGTGATCCTGGCAAGAGCAGTTGTATTCTCAATAACCTTCAGAAGTGCATCGGAACTGTCCTTGATCAGCATGACCTCCTCACTGACCTCATCCTCCATAACTAACATGTCAGCAACACTGGAGATCACCCCGGCTGGGTTCTTTAGATCATGAGTGATGATATCCAACAAAAGCGCCTTGATATTGTTTGAGTCATTTAATTTTGTAGAAAGTTGACGATGCATAGCTTCAGACTGTCTAAGTTTTTCATCTTCGATATTGATTTTGATTGTTATTGCGATCTGGTCTGAGACAAAATTCATCATCCCCATATCATTCCCATCAAAAATTGTATCAGCTGAATAGCTTTGAACAGCCATAACTCCTATTGGCTTGCCTTTAACCATAAGTGGTGACCCTAACCATTGCTCAGAAGGAGTACCAAGCAAATCGATTTTACCCTCCCTATTAAGGGCGTGTATCTCTTCTTTATTGAGTATGATCGGGACACCAGTGTTAAGCACAAATGCAGATAGTCCTCGTTCGTCCTTCCTTGGTTCAGGGAAAGGTGAATCAAATTCATCCACATAATATGGAAAACTCAAGTTACCCGTTTCTTCATCCACTAAGGCTACATAAAAATTTCTCGTATCCAAAACTTTCCCCAACGAGATCTGGATAGCTTTAAAAAGTTGGGGTAGCTCTTTAATATCGTTAGTCAGTTCACCGATTTCGAACATGACTTCCCTGGCTCGCATTGTTTCATTCTGGGCAGTTACATCTTCAAGCAGAATAATGCCGCCCTGAATTCTATCCTCACCAGATAAAAGCGTCTCGATCACGGCATCTATCTCCACCTTTTTGCTCTGGATCTCAATGAACCCGGTATAATTGGAAACCTGACCAGCGAGAGCTTTTTTTATTGCAGGTATAAGGGGGGTCAACCCTTTCAGGTCAAATGCATTTCGGCGCGTATTGGGTGGAAATTCAAAATTAAAGATAGATGCAGCGGCTCTGTTCCAATCGGTAAACAAGCCCTTTTGGTTAAAGCGCAACAGGCATGCGGGAGACTTATCAAAAATAGTCCTGAATTTAATCTCTGATTCTTCCGCTGTACTGAGAGCCCTGGTCAGTTTTTCCTTTGATATTAACCGGGATCTTGTGATAAATGCGACAAGGACAGCTAAGCTCAGAACCACACTAAGGGCGAGATAATACAGAGACTTGGCCGTATCGCCTTTGGTGGATCCAGGAACGATCTGTAATTCCCAGGCCTGCCCTAATATATTAAAATTATGTCGTCCCGCGAGCAGCGGTGCTTCAAAATTGTGAGCCTCACCCCGCAGGAAAACCCTTTGTCCGGCAAGTATTACCTCATAATTAAAATCACGTACAGTATTCCCAAAGCAACGTGAGATCAGTTTTTCCAGTCTAAAGACCCCATTGATGTATCCCGTAACTTTATTATCGACCTTAATCGGAAAGTAAACTGCGAACCCATTGCCACCCTGAATTAATTCAATCGGTTCAGTGGCTGTATCGATCTGATACAATAGAGCGCGACTGAAAGATTCGGAGGCACCTTTTGCTCCGCGCATTCTCAAATCAACCCCAACAACGGGTAAATTTGCGGACAATGGCGTAACCCACTGGATAATTCCAGCTGTATCGATCCAATTAACTGCCTGAAAACCTGGGAGTTCATGTTGTAAGAGCAAAGCTTTAGATCTGAATTCTGCTTCCTGAACAAATGGTTCACTTTCCATTCGTTCACGCAAAAAACCCAACCTGCTTATACGCGTATTCAGGAATTCGTGTAACCTGATCCCCACCTGCTCAGCTGTAACCTGTGTTTTTATGCTTAGCTTTTGGTTGTCCTGATCAATTGTGTACTGCAATACATACCAACCAACCACCAGAATAGCTAAAAATAAAATAACGGGGATTAGAATTTGTTTCTGCAGTTTCATATAATATTTAATACGCCAAGTCCTTTGCAACAAACATGAGCCAAACAATAACCATTTCAAAGTACTCCCGAAAGAAAAATCGTCAGGTTAATGCAATTAATCTGAGCAATCCAACGACCAGCCAATTGATTATCGGCTGAAAATATCATATTTGTAATTCATTCTACGAAAATAATCAGATGACTAAATCTCAGGCCTGACCTGACAAGTAGGGATTATCATACTAATGTCGAGTAGACCTGTCACCACCACGCGTTAGCATGATGATGCAGGCCCCTCACAGAACCGTACTTGAAGATTTCCCTCATACGGCTCTTCATTTTGACTCTCGAGAGTACTTTGATAAATTGTAA
>JAYEKW010000138.1 GCA_034716895.1 Candidatus Neomarinimicrobiota bacterium | reverse complement strand
ATCATGATAGAAAATGGAAACACCTCGGGCCGTAAAGACAAGGCATTCCTCGTCTCTACCCAGACCAAAATTCTCAATATTGTCCAGGATCTGATCCGGTTTCAATCCACTGCAGATCGCCCTGATCAACTCGAGGCTGTTGTCGATTATGTAGCGGATCTATTTTCCGGATCTGATTATTTTGTAAAGGTACTCACCTTCAATGGTGTACCATCCATTCTGGTAACGACTGAGGCCACCAAACGACCTGATATCCTATTTAATGGTCATCTGGATGTAGTGGCAGGTTATGCGAGTCAGTTTATTCCAGAAATTAAGGACGGATATCTCTACGGACGTGGTTCAGTTGACATGAAACTTTTCGATGCAGTGGCTATCCAGGCCATGCTTGATCTTCATGCTGAGCATCCTGACTTGAGCATTGGCTGCTACTTTAGTTGTGACGAAGAAGTAGGCGGTGTTAACGGTGCGAAAGAATTCGTTCAGGCAGGCTACTCGAGTCGACTGTTGATCAATGGGGATGCAGGCGTGGACTATGCCCTGGTAACTGGCTCCAAGGGGATTCTCAGATTTACCATGACTGCTGAGACTCAACCAGGTCGACCTGCCTATCCCTGGGAAGGAACCAATGCCGCTCAAGTGCTGCTGGATGGATTCAACCGGATCCAGGCCCGCTTTAAAGATCATCGCGTAGCAAATGATATGGATAACTGGCATACCACTTTCAGCATCAGTAAGATCGAAACCCAACAGCATCCTTCCGGGTTGCCCTATCAAGCTCAGATGACATTGGGGATCAATTTTATCGACGATCTGTCCTATACTGAGCTATTTCACGAGTTGGAAGCACTGGTCCCTGAATTGTCCCTGGAAATGATCAATGTTGCTGAGCGGCTTGAGGTAGATGACCAACATGAGATTTATCAACAATTTATTACTGTTGCAGAACGCAATTTTGGACGGTCTTTCCAGATCAAAAAAGATAATGGCAGCTCAGATGCCAAGTTTTTCAAAGATGCCATGGATGAGATCATCATCGTAAAAATGCCAGGAACAGGCGCTCATGAACCGAATGAGTGTGCCCGTATCGATGGCATTATTCCAATGTATAATACCTTACTGGATTTTTGTGAGGATGAATTATTTAAAAGAAAAACCAATAGACATACAGCAGGGGAGTTGGTGTAATGAGCGTAATTAGAAAATCAATCGTTTTAGCAGGAATAGTATTTCTTCTCATCGTTGCCTGTCAGGATCAACCAGTTCAGACTTATTCAACAGTGAAATATCAACCCGCTGGAGCGTTGCAATTGGATCCAGGTGTGTTCTTGAATGTTGATAGCATGGCCGTGTTAGGACTTGATCTGGGTGATGTTGTGGATGTTATCATCGATGATCTTGCCATCCAGGCGAATGTGTATCCATATAGTTATGATTCCACTGTCATCGGGATGAACCGCTTTATGCTGGCTAAACATAATCTGAGATCCGGGGCGCATAAAGTCCTGGTGGCCAAGGCCTCAGAGCCAACTATTCCGGTGCAGAGATTGAACATGCATGGTGAATCATACCCAGGTGATGTTGAGCAATGGGGACATTTTGTGATCTCAGCTCCCCACGGAGACTGTGACCTTTTTACCGGGGAAATCGTTCAGGCGCTTACCAAAGATTATGGTATGCCAACTTCAGCTTTCTACTATCCACGGTTCACCTTTTTGGGCCACTGGTTTGATGCCAATCGTCCTCTGGGTAAGGCACCTCGGGCAGATGGACAGTGGACCATTCGGGAGCGGATTTGGAGTCATGAGATTGACAGTGTTTACCATTCCTATGAAGATATTATTCGGAAAACTGCAGAAGTAGAACCAGGGCAGCCCCTGGATTTTCTGTGCAGTTTCCATGGTCATGACCTGAAAATGAAAGATACCGAGGGCAAGCGTATTAATCGGGAAGTGATTGAGGCTTATGGCTCCGGTTTTACACAGAATGAGTATCGAACCATGATTAGCTGGTTCAATGAGATAAGTAAGAAATACTTTGACACAACGCCCCTTTTAGTTTTTGGAAATCTACCTGAACACCAGGAGTACGTCATAAATGGTCAGACCTTTGGTTTCTGGTATACCGGATTGGGAACCCGAATGTATGGGACTTTGCAGAGAAACAATACCATTCGCGGTCTGCACATGGAAACCCCTAATTCAATGCGGTTCGACCCGGTCGATCGTGCCAATACAGCAAAGCTATTTGGTGAATTCTTTACCCGCATTCATACTGAATTACTATACCCCCTTAAAGCTAACCTTGTTGATAGTGAGGATCACCGACCAGACCCGGCAGTGATAGAGCTTCCTGCTGCCAATTTCGTGTATCGGGGCAGGACTGTGGCGATTAAAGCACTAAAAATGGCTGCAACAGAGGTCACTATTGCAGAATTTACCTCCTTTATCAACGACAAATTGGGCAGGGGTGACTATCAGGTTGAAAAGGAATTGCGACAAGTTGTGGATACTGCGGGAAACCTGGTCTGTCATTTTGATGCCCATCATCCAGGTGATATGCTCAACGATGAGAAGGGTATCTTCACAGCAGTTCCCAATCGTCAGAATTATCCCATGACCCATGTAAGTTGGCATGCCGCAGTGTCCTATGCTGATTATGTTGGTGGCAGATTACCTACAGAAACAGAGTGGGTGCGCGCCGCCGGTTTCTGGGATGATTCTCTGCACATTT
>JAYEKW010000137.1 GCA_034716895.1 Candidatus Neomarinimicrobiota bacterium | reverse complement strand
AATCTTCGCCATCCGGTTGATCTCAGCTCGTGCCAAATCAAGTGCTAACGCAGGGGTTTCGATAGCTGAATCATCTAAATGCCAGGTTGCAATAGTGAGATCTTTCTCATCTTCAACATCTGGATAAATTTTCATGATAATTTTTGAAAAGAATGAAGTAAATGGAATAAACGCTAATGCTAGTCCCACATTAAATATGGTATGGGCATTGGCAATCTGCCGGGGAACTTCTGAACCCAGTTTAGCGATACCAACCGCATCAGATGTTGGCGAGATCGATCGAATGATATCAGCGAGCCAGGGTATCCAGAAGATGAAGAGCAGAACCCCTGTGAGTTTGAACAATACGTGAGCCACAGCAACTCGTTTGGCTTCTCGCGAAGCTCCAATACTGGCCAAGCCAGCAGTTACACAAGTTCCGATATTGGCACCCATAATTAAAGGAATACCCGCATCCAAACTAAGTAATCCTTGTTGTGCAAGGACAATGATGATGCCTGTAAAGGCGCTGCTGCTCTGAATGAGCGCTGTAAATATGGTTCCAACCAAGAGCCCCAATAGTGGATTTTCAAGATGGGATAACATGGTGATAAATGGTTCAAAGGTTCGCAGAGGTTTCATGGCTTCAGACATCAATTTCATACCATAAAACAGAATCCCAAAACCCAGGATCGATTCACCAATATTCTTTTGATTATCATTGCGACCAAACATCATCAATCCAAAACCGACGGCGATCATGAGCAGGGCATAATCTGTCAGTTTGAATGCCACCAATTGAGCGGTGATTGTGGTTCCAATGTCAGCACCGAGTATTACACCCAGGCTCTGGACAAAGGTCATGAGTCCTGCTTGTACAAAACTCACCAACATAACCGTTGTGGCACTGCTGCTCTGGATGACCATGGTCACAAAAGCACCCACCAGTAGACCCATATACCGATTGTTGGTCAAGGCTGATAGGATGGACCGCATGCTGTCGCCAGCTGCTTTTTTCATTCCTGAGCTCATTTTCTCCATGCCATAGAGAAAGAAAGCCAATCCACCAAACAAGGTCATGGTCAATACGCCCCAGGAGATCTCATGTGCAGCAGTTGCATCAGCTGATCCACCTGCAAATACTGCAGTGACTCCCATGAGGAGTAAGCCTAAAAAAGCGATTACTTTAACTGATAGATGATTCGTTATTTTTATTTTCTTAAAAATCATCTATTGGGTCCTATTAAATTGTGTTGTCAATCTCATAATACTTGTCTTCAGACCATTCAACAGACCCAGGGGTGCATCTAAGGGTGTTTTGCCAGGGCTCTCAAAGTATGACACTCTGTCCCCCTGATATAATTCTTCTCTGCACTTCGGCTCCGCTCAGTGTGACGAATAGAAAAGCAGCCATGGACTCAACTTTAGTCAGCGTAATCACTTCTGCTTTCTAGCCTGGATGAGTGGAACAGCAAAGCTGGCGGCGGCTACAACTAGCATTCCCAAACTCATGGGACGAGTAAAAAAGACGGTCCAACCACCCATCATGATGGCTCTGATAAAGTTTGTTTCAGCAATATTTCCCAGGACCATACCCAGGATAATGGGGGCTACTGGATAATTGTAGCGACGCAACAACCACCCGAAGACACCGAAAACCAGACAGGCCGCCACATCAAAAAAGGAGTTACGAACAGCGAAACTACCAATAATAGATACGGCAAAGATCAGCGGAAATAAAACTGTTTTTGGAATGGTCGTAACCTTGATCCAGAGGCGAGCCCCAAAAAAGCCCAGAATCAATAGAATAACATTGGCAATAAGCAAACTGGCTAGAAGGCCGTAGATAATATCAGGGTTTGAGATAAACAGTTGGGGACCGGGGGTAAGGTCATGGATCATCAACGCACCAATGAGAACTGCTGTGGAAGCACTGCCAGGTATACCGAGTGTCAACAGGGGTATCAACGCGCCACCAACAGAACTACTGTTAGCCCCTTCGGCTGCCGCCACTCCTTCCAGACTACCCTTACCGAATGCTTCGGGATGTTTACTGACCCGTTTGGCGACATCGTAGGATATAAAAGCCGCAATAGTAGCGCCTGCCCCGGGAAAAATACCAATGATGGTTCCCATAAACGAAGAACGCATGATGGTATTCTTCAATTTCCAGTAGGTGCTGGTCGTTGGCCATTCCTGTTTACCGGGAGCAACCTGTTGAGTGGAAAAATCACCACCTTCAAGCTGTTTGAAGATCTCACTGAGCGCAAACAGGCCGATCAAAGCTGGAATCAGGGCAAATCCATCATATAGAAATGAAAAACCGAAAGTAAACCGACTAACACCGGAGATTGGATCAATACCAACTGTATTAAGCAACAGTCCAAACATGGCAGCAATAAAGGCTTTGATCCAATTCTTACCACCTAGCGAGGCAACTGTGGTTAATCCAAATATTGCCAGTGCGAAATATTCAGCTGGATGAAATTTAAGAGCAAATTTTGCCAGAGGTCCTGAGAAAAAGATCAGAATAAGGGTGCCGATGATACCGCCAACGGTTGAGGCCACCAGAGAAACGCCGAGAGCCATTCCTGGTTTTCCCTTTTTCGTCAGAGGATATCCATCAAAAGCAGTAACCACCGATGAAGGAGTTCCTGGAGCATTGATAGTCACTGCCGTAATGGACCCACCATAATTGGCTGCTATATAGATAGCCACAAGGAGAATCAGTGCCAATGTAGGTGACATAGCGTAAGTAAAAGGTACCAGTAGTGCCACACCCATCGATGGAGACAGCCCAGGTGTAGCGCCGGCAACAATACCCATGATTACGCCCAAGGTTATGGTTAAGATGGGGATAACTCCCATAACAAAGGTCAAACCATCAATCAGATTGCCAAATAGATCTGTCATGATTTTCTCATGAGCAGCCTCTCGCAGAGTTCGCTGAGGGCGCAGAGTTTTTATATGTATTGGTTTTAGCCATTAAGAATGATTTCATATTATTATGATGATTTCAGCATATTTGAGAATTTCAATTAGCATAATATTTCTTAGAATAGACTTTCGAAAATGGTTCCCAATGGCAGGGGTACATAAAGGGTTTTATAAAAGATCAAATAGGAGAAAAGAATCCAACCACCAGAAATAATGAAGATGTTTCTCCATTTACGGTAGCCCAAATAGTACAGACCAACGATAACGAACCCGAATGTACTGAGAAAATAGCCTATAACCTGCATGAGCAGCAGGTATACAACCAGAAAACCGATAAAGTTCAGAACGATATCAACCCTGGGTCCGGATTCAGAAACTTCGGCAACATTTCGAAAGGTCTTGAAAAGCAGGAGGAGATTCAAAGGAATGAGCATATAAATCCATAAACGGGGTACGGCAGCAGGTCCAACAGCTGTACTATTGGGAAAATTCAAGGATTGAACCAAAAACAGGATACTCACAACCAGGAAAAAACCAATGACTATAACTCGACCAACAATCGCAGCATAAGCACTTCTGTATACTCCGTAAGAGCATAACAACCAGATCATTACAAGAATGAGTGAAAGGACTGTAAATGAAGTTCCGGAGGCAATATTTGCTAGAATTCCCTGGGCTTCATCCTGGAGTATATTGGATTTTCTTAAATAGTACTCAAAGATTTTTGCATCTTCATGTACCAACGTGGTAAACGCTTCCTCGGCAACATATTTGATATCCAAGCCACCTTTGCTCCAGAATGATATCCAATCAGGGTCAGCTGTGACCTTTTTGAAAAGAGCATCATACCATTGCACTACCTCTGGTGGTGTCCCTTTCTTAAGGGCAAATCCACGCCACATGTACTCATTTTCAAGCCCGGGCATGCCTAACTCCGTAAAAGTTGGAACATCAGGGAAGGCAGATAAACGCTGAGGTGATGAGACGGCGGCAATATGCAGATCAGCATTGCCCAAGGCATCCCGGGGGTTACCCACATAGGCTACTCCCTGCTCACCCAGGAGGGCTGCCAGGGCCTTTCCCCCGCTTTTAAAGGGAATCCATTTGGCATCCATGCCATAGGCATCCCAAATCTTGAGAGCGGTTACATGGTCAAGACCACCAGCCGCAGGACCCACCCAGTTTTGTTCACCGGGATTTTGCAATGCATTGGCTACAATATCGGGCCACAGATGCAGATCCTGGGTCCCATGGGTGATCACGCATTCGGGGTCTGCCATGAGCATGGCGGTCCAATTGAGAGCGTCGATATATTCACTTCCACCGACTTGAACAAATTTAGCGATATTTGATTTGGTACAGGCGTACAGGTTGTAACCATCTGCTGGCGCCTGGATTACCTTTTTAAGCGCGACAATCCCACCTGCACCGGGTTTATTCTCCACCACGAAATTGACATCAACATATTTTGAAGCTATACCTGCAAATTTACGAGCACTGATATCGATCAAACCACCAGGACCAGTATAGACCACAATTTTGATCGGCTTTTCGGGAAAGGCTGCATGGGCCTTACTTGTAAGTAGCAGGAACCCAAATATAATCAGGATAAGACCGAGCACTTTGAGGGTTCGGCTCATTTTTTTATCAGCTACAATTTGCTTCAAGGTTATTGCTTACCAGTTCTTATATGGATTTGCGATCAGGTTAGAGTTATAGTAACGTGGATCACCAGTAACCTCTTCCCCGATCCAGTCTGGTTTGGGATATTCCTGGTCTTCAGATTCCAGTTCAACCTCAGCGACTGTGAGGCCTTCATTTTCACCGTGGAATTCATCAATTTCCCAGACATGGTTACCCAAGGCAACTTTATAGCGATGTTTTTCAATAATGGGTTGTTCACAGAGCTGATTTAGCATCTCATTGGCATCTGAAACAGAGATTTCATATTCATATTCCAGGCGGGTAGCGCCCTTTGTGATGCCCTTAACCGTAATGAAAGCACTATCATCTATCGTTCTGATGCGGACAACCCGTTCTTTCTGACTGTTGAGATAACCCTGACGATAATGAATACCTCCTGCCAACTCACGATATGTTGTAGCGGTAACCAAGAATTTGCGTTCGATCTCCTGGGCCATGATCTATTCCTCGAATCCCACCATGCGACGCATGGCTTTGATATAGCTGATATTCTCAAATTCGATTAATCCCAATTTTTTCACAAGAGAGATAACCAGTTCCGGATCAGCATCTTCAACTGCTGTCGTCCGGATGGTTTTCCCATCAATGGTCAAATCAGCAATTTCAACGGTGGCGCCATCGATCATATAGCCATAGCGTTTCTTGAAAACACCAACAGACTTGAGATCGGGATTAGAATCAACATATTTTGCAATAAATCCATTGAAGTCGAGTTCTTCAGCATTGCTGAGGTCTACTCCGACTCCCGCTGCCTTGAAGACTTCAGTCATCTCATCCAGGCCCATTGGGAAAGTGGCTTTCATGATGGGGAACCATTGTTCCAAGGAGTCACCATTTACTTCGCGTAAAACCTTGATATCCATGAGAGTGTCACGAACCTTAATATTTTCTCCGCTTTTTTTTGAGAGGATGTAGACTTCACTACTTTCCACTTCCCGGGTGCATTCGTGTGCTTTAATCTTATCCTCAGCATCCCCAAAATCTTCCCCAAATGTTCGCCATTCCCAGCGTGGAATGATTTTCCCTAATTCAATTTTTGCCATGATATATTTCCTTTAATCTGATTTTGTAATAATTCGTAATCACCAAGCTATTCCAAAACTTGTGCCACAAATTAATACTGTTTATACATCCCTATTTATACGGGACTTACATATAATCATCAATTGTTAGTGTTTGATTAGATTTTAAGATTTTAGACTATATTTCGTCAAGCTAGACGATATGTCGTCATTGCAGAGATTAAGCAAAAAACTTCTGTTGTTTTTATTCCCCTCCTAGAGGAGGGTTGGATTGCGTTGCAAGACGGGGTGGGTTTTTCCTTGAACATAAAATTGTATTACGTTATAAATTAAGGTCAATTGGGGTGCATGGGAACCCCTCCGCCCTTTGGGCACCTCCCCTGAGAGGGGAGGAATATTTTTTTATGACATTTTTTTACTGGGCTTTTGTTTTCCAGTCGAATGAGTTGCGGATTTTGTTTAGGAGGGTGTCTGGGTCTTTCAGTACCATACCATTTTTGAATCGCAGTACTTTTATCCCATGTTCTATTAAATAGGCATCACGTTTCATATCTGACTGTTTTGCTTTAGTAGTATTGTGGATTGGACCATCTAATTCAATTGCCAAGTGTTCTGATGGGCAGTAAAAATCAATGATGTAGTACCCAATAATTTGTTGTCGTCTAAATTTTCTGTTATCTAACTGCTTCCCCTTTAGCATTTTCCACAGGATCACTTCTGCTGGTGTCATATTATTGCGCAATTTTCGGGCGTTATATTCTATTCTGCTTTTGAGCATATATTGCTCTCCTTTTAAAAGTGTGGAGTGAGTTGTGAGACAAGAGGGTTTTGTCTATGATAATATCGAATAATGCTGGTTGCTTTGAAAGGGCAACTTTCCTGGTGCTTCAGTTAGTGATTCTTGTGGGGTGGTTTTGGAAAGCACCCCTCCGCCCTTCGGGCACCTCCCCTATGAAAGTGGAGGAATTTAAAGGCAGAGATATAATATGAGCTAGTTTACATCCAGGAGGCCATGCTTCATGAGTTTGCTGCGGAGGGTTGTGCGGGGTATGCCCAGTGCTTCCGCAACTTTCTGTTGATTATTGCCGAATGATTCCATGGTTCTGGAGAGAATATCTGCCTCAAATACTGACACACGCTTTGTTAGGGAAGCATCTGCTGTCTCAGAATTCACTGTTTGAACATCTCCCACTCGATAGGCTTCTGGGAGATCGGCGAGATCCAGAACCGTTTCGTGCGAAAATATTGACATCTGAAGGATCAGGTGTTCCAGCTCACGGACATTGCCCGGCCAATCCAGATTAACTAAATAGGTCAACAAATCAGGTGAAAGCTGTTTTTCCGGGCTGGCCTTACTCAAAAAATGTCTTGATAACAGCGGGATATCAGACTGACGTTGATTCAAGTTCGGAACATGGAGCTTGATCACATTGAGGCGGTAATAGAGATCTTCTCTGAATTTGCCTTTATTTACAAGAGACTTAAGATCTACTTTTGTGGCAGCGATCAAACGGACATCAACTTTGATGATCGCAGCCCCGCCTACTCGTTCGATTTCGCCTTCCTGGATCACCCGCAACAGTTTGGTCTGTAACCGCAAGCTAAGGTCATCTATATCGTCCAGGAAGATGGTACCACTCCCGGCTCGTTCAAAGCGCCCCAGGGACCGTTTGACAGCACCTGTGAAGGCTCCTTTTTCGTGACCGAACATTTCAGTTTCAAAAAGGCTTTCGCTCAAGGCAGAACAATTAATTTTAATAAATGGTTTGCCTTTGCGCTGACTCAGGGATTGAACAGCATTTGCGATCATTTCTTTACCAGTTCCGCTGGCACCTTCAATCAAAACAGTATGCTCACTATCGGCCACCATTTTCACCTTATCGATGAGTTCTTCCATAACAGGTGATCGACCGATCAGACCGGATGCAACCTTTAGCTCAGCCAGGGATGCTTTCAGGGCTTCATTCTCAGCATTCAGATCTTTGATGCCCTTGATGCGTTCGAGGTGGTGGAAAAGTTCATCAGGATCAAATGGTTTGGTTAAATAATCAAAAGCACCTTTTTTCAGGGCACTTAAGGCGTTTTCAACTGTTGCAAAGGCAGTCATGATCAGAACCTGGGTAGCAGGTGAGATACGTTTGACCTCATCCAGAATCTCCAGGCCATTTGCTCCAGGAAGGCGTAGATCCGTGAGTACAACATCCCAGGTCTCCTCATTGACTGCGTCCATGCCCTTGCTGCCAGTATCCACCGCGACCACGTAATAGCCAGCATGTTCGAGCAACTTCTGCAGTGTGATTCGATTGATACGTTCATCTTCAATGAGTAATATTTTTAACATTGTTTGGCTTTCTATGGCTTGTGCATGTCGACGGGTAAATCAATTCGAAATTGAGCACCACCTAAATTACTGCTAGAATAGCTAATCCTACCCCCCATGGACTCAATAATTTCGCGGGTGACATAGAGACCAAGACCCGTGCCCTTCCCCACTTCCTTCGTTGTAACAAATGGCTCGAACATGGTGGACTGAATCTCATCTGGAATTCCAATCCCTGAGTCTTCTACAACGATTGAAATATTTCCATCCTGTTCATCGGTTGTGATCCTGATTGTGCCGATGCCACCAATGGCATCCATAGCATTCATGCCTATATTTAGCAAAGCTTCTTCAAAGCCTGATTTATTATTGGACAGAACAGGCAAATTATCGCTAAGCTGAACCTGAGTGATCACCTTTTCCTTTGAAAGGCGGTGTGCCAGTAAATTGAGAACATCCCGGACACTTAGATTCACATCAAATTCCCGTATAGTACCGGTTTTTTTACGGGCTCCTTCCAGCAATCTTGAAACAATTACTTCGATCCTATCCAGGCCCTCTTTGAGAAGCCTCATATGATCTTCACTATTTTCAGGATCTATCTTTAGCAAATGCAGACAATTCTTAAGACCTAATAGCGGATTATTGATCTCATGGGCAACACCTGCGGCCATCCGTCCCATGGCAGCCAGCTTTTCTGTCTGAATCAAACTCTTGTTGGTCTTTTCCATGGTTGAACGTGCCGCGATCAGACGTTTTTGCAAGTTTGAGAATCGATCATTTAGCAAACCAATTTCATCATCACTCTCCAACAGCGGCAGAGGTTCTGCTGTCTGAAAGTCAAAGGTATCAATGGCATGAACGGTATGTCGCAATTTCCGGGTAACGCTGTGGGTAATCTGGAGAACAATGACTATAACCAAAATTAGTATGCCTGCAAAAAGGAGCATGATCAACAACGCGGTGGTCCGTAATTCCCGAATCATCGGTTGAGCATCCAGCCCCATGCGCACAGCACCATGGGACAAACTGACCAGTCCCAGCGGCGCCGAAACTTCCAGGACCCATCCGTATTGTGCATCCTCATAGATATGAAATACTGGATCGATGGCTTCCAGTGCGGCTAAACTATAAATATCAGTGTAAATCTGTTGATCCTGACTTACATCAGAATGAGCCAGGACTGTTCCTGATTGATCCAGGATGATGGCATATTTGATCTGATCCCGGTATTTTCTGGTGAAATTATTAATAAATGATTGGAGATAATCGGCACTGTTTGATGCGGATAGGTAAAGCGCATCGTTGATGGGAATGATGGCCGTTTGAATCATTGTAGTAGCCACAATACGGTGTTTGCCGATGATGGCTTCCTTTTGAGCAGTGATGATCACAAAAAATAGTCCCAAAAGTAGAACAGCTAGACTAAACCCAATCCTGATCACCAATCGATCATGAATACTCGATCGAATTTGCATCAGTGGATCAACTCCAGTTGGGTCAAGATACTGCGAGGAAAATTAAAAAGAGAATCATGGCCTGTTTTGAAGCCATGGACAACCTCTGAATCCCAGTCATCAGTGGTTATTGCCCCTGTTTCAATGATGGATTTTAGATTGAGGAGGGCTGTTTGAACTACCTGTAGTTTGCTTGAATCAACATGAGCACCTGCTACCAGCGGCACACTGGGAATGGCTGGAGACCTGGCGAGGATCCGAAGGCCCCTGGCTTCATATTGATGGGCAACAACGGATTTCACCATTCCCGCATCAAAATCTCCCCGTAAGACCTTTTCAGCAACGAGATCATGGTAGCTGAGGTGTTTATATTCGGATAAATCACTGAGATTCACTCCAGCCTCATGCAGCATCCAGATCGCCATCCAAGAGCTAAATGATTGTCGAGAGGCAAAAGCAAATGTACGTCCACGCAAATCTGAGAGCGTATGAATGGGTGAGTTGAATGGGACGATGATGTCATCATAGTTTTCCAGGTTACCACGGGCATTGATGGGCATGGCGATACATTTAATATCATGATCCAGGCGCGTTTTGATATAAGTGTAATTACCCAGAGAAGCAAAATCTATGTCTCCATCTGTCAATTGCCGAACGGTCTCCAGGTAATTTCTGCTCAACCTGAGTTTAAAATGATAGGGTGTTTTGTCGGTGAGATAATCCATGAGGGGTTGATAGCCCTCAATAATAGAGCGTGGCGTGTAGCGTGAGATAACGCCAAAATAAACGACTTCCCGCCCTTCAAGATTATCGTGTTTCAGGATGGGTCGGGGGGTTTCAATATCCATAGCCAGCATATAGCCAATGAGGCTAATGCTGATAAATATGAATACCAATCCAAATGCTTTTATGCGTACGTTCAATTTAGATGCCCCTCATTGATATCAGCGATCTGTATTATCTGAAAGGTTCCCACGACTGAAGTCGTGGGCTACCAGCGGTCGTCTTTGAAGAAGTCTTCCTGGTCATATACCGCTTTCAGCATATTGGTAGCCAATTTACGAACATCGCCGTTAACCGAGACCTCTACTTTTCGGACGTCTTTTTTCTTTAATTTTTCCAGAACGATCTTGAGATCCTCAATTTCGTATTTATCTAAATCAAATTTGAATGTCCAGGCCATGGTGTTTTCCTTTTTTTTATTGCTTTAGTTTAGCATGATGAAACGGCAAAAGCCCTCCTCGTTCCTGTCAGGAGATTGATTATTGAGACAAGGCAATCCTTCATTGATAGTTGGGGTTGATTTGTTGTTGAGACAAGGCAATCCTTCATTGGTAGTTGGGGTTGAGACAAGGCGTGCCTTGTCTTTACTATCCTTGGAAAATAAAGTATGCTTTATGTCTTCTTGATTGTTGATCATGTATGTTTAGCAAGTTCTTTCAGGAAATCTTCATTGTCCGTACTACTCTGGCTCATGCGCTTGAAGGTCTCCATATCCTGGAGGATAAACAAGCCACGTGCTTCTGCATATTTTGATTCTGAAACATCGATCAACTTTGCTTCCAGTGAAATTTTATTCGCTTCAACTTTCTTGATGTCAGCACAGTATAACATTTTTGTATTCAAAGGAACTGGCTTAAAAAACCGGGTGGTATACTGGGCAGTCATGGCGGGTTGATCATTGACCCAACAGCAGGCTCCCATGAGCTCATCAAAAACAGCAGAGATGGCACCTCCATGAGCATGTCCGGGGGGTCCCTGGGCCAACTTTCCAAAAGTTACTTCGGCATAAACTGTTCCTGAAGCTTGGTGGTGGTAATACTTTAATGAAATTCTGTTGTCATTGTGCTGACCAGTGACGAAAGAAATGAATTGTTTCCCAAATTCAACCGGAACAGTATTTAATAATTGAGCAAAAGTCATGTCAGTCTATGCACTCCTCGGATTAGCTACCGGGTAAGATAAGGTGAAGTCTTTGAGTTCTATGGGTTTTGTGAGTTTTTGAGTTCATGGGGTTCGGAGTTCCAGGGAGGCGGACCCTGAGCCTGCCGAAGGGAGCAGGTGCAGCCCACGACTTAAGTCGTGGGTTTCTGATATCCATTACACATAGTGATAACAAAATAAGCCCACCCCCAGAGGAACCCCTCTCGTCTGCGTTTCACTACGCTGCGACAGGCCCAGGAGGGAATTTACCAGCTCATGTTTGCTACGCATGCATTCGTAATTTTGTCTGATTCGCTGTGATAAAAAAG
>JAYEKW010000136.1 GCA_034716895.1 Candidatus Neomarinimicrobiota bacterium | reverse complement strand
TGATGCTGAGTACTCTGATACTACGGATGTGGTCATCATAGTCACTCCAGTTAACGATGCCCCCGTTATCACCTCACTTTCAACAGCTGATGCCACAGAAGACACCTACTTCAGTTATCTGGGCACAGCCACAGATGTTGAAGACTCAACTTTGACCTGGGTCTTTGATCTCATGCCGTCCTGGTTGACTGCTGAGGCTGATAGTGTCTTTGGAGTGCCTCTCGAAGGTGCTGTTGATACTTCATTCAGAGCGATTGTCTCAGATGAGAGTCTCAGCGATACCAGTATTGTGGCTATTACCATAACAGCTGTGAATGATGGTCCCATCTTCGCCAGTATTCCTGATCATAGCTACTTTGAAGGTGAGTCACTGTCGGTGGCTTTCTCGGGCTGGTATGACTTTGTGCTGGATGTTGATGATCCGGATGAAGATCTGACCTGGGATGTGTATGGTGGCAGTAATGTCATTTTGGATGTAACCACTGACAGTGTCGTTATTACTTCATCAACGAACTGGAATGGTAGTGATACTGTTCAGGTCGTGGTGAGTGATGCTGAGTACTCTGATACTACGGATGTGGTCATCATAGTCACTCCAGTTAACGATGCTCCAGTGATCACATCACTGGCTACGGATGCAGCAATCGAAGATACCTACTTCAGTTATCTAGGCACAGCAACTGATGTTGAAGACTCAACTTTGACCTGGGTCTTTGATCTTATGCCGTCCTGGTTGACTGCTGAGGCTGACAGCGTCTTTGGAGTGCCTCTGGAAGGTGCTGTAGATACCAGTTTCCGAGCGATTGTCTCAGATGAAGACCTGTCTGATACCCTGGTGGTGGCAATCATCATCGCTGCTGTGAATGATGGACCGGTGTTCACAGCCATACCGGATATTACTTATCCAGAGGATGATTCTCTAACTGTTCTGTTTTCAGAATGGTATGATCATGTCCTTGATATTGATAATGCAGACCCAGAGCTGACCTGGACTGTCTACGGTGGCAGTAATGTTACTCTGCTAGCCAGTGCAGATAGTGTTGTCATTACTTCACCGATCCATTGGAATGATCGTGATACCATTCAGGTCGTGGTGAGTGATGCTGAGTACTCTGATACTACGGATGTGGTCATCATAGTCACTCCAGTTAACGATGCCCCCGTTATCACCTCACTTTCAACAGCTGATGCCACCGAAGACACCTACTTCAGTTATCTGGGCACAGCAACAGATGTAGAAGACTCAACTTTGACCTGGGTCTTTGATCTCATGCCATCCTGGCTCGCTGCTCAAGCAGACAGTATTTATGGAGTGCCTCTCGAAGGTGCTGTTGATACTTCATTCAGAGCGATTGTCTCAGATGAGAGTCTCAGCGATACCAGTATTGTGGCTATTACCATAACAGCTGTGAATGATCCACCAGTACTACTGGCGCTAGCAGATACCAGTACCCTGGAAGATGAAACGCTTATCCTCCATTATGCTGACTGGTTTGATCAGGTATTTGATCCGGATCATGCAGATACGGAACTTAGCTGGTCCGTTTCTGGCGGCAATTCACTGACCGTCCAGAATCTTGATGATCTTTTCCGTATTATACCCGATGATGATTGGTATGGGGGTGAGACCCTGCGTGTAGCTGTGAGCGATGGAATCCTCAGTGATACAAGCTCCCTGTTTGTTTCAGTCCTGGCAGTTAATGATACACCTTATCTAACAGAGTCCTTCCCGGACCGACTGGTTGACGAAGACGCTTTCGGTGCCATGCTGTTTTCCAATCTAGAATGGTACTGTGATGATGTTGATCCTGATGATCTGCTGACTTACACGTGCAGCAGCCTGGATCTCGGTCTGGATTCATTGGTGATCCTGGCATCAGATCCTGCATTCCTGTCTGGTTGGCAGGAGACTGGTTGGGGTGACGCTATAATGTTTCAGCAACCCAGAATACGGACTAGAATTGTTCCACTTAGCTCGGAAAAGCGAGGTGAGAAAGAGCAATCCGTCATATCTAAACAATTAGGTGGAACTTTGCAGATGTCCACCAACTCCAGCGGTAGCCACTTCCTGAACAATTTCAGGGAAGATGATTCTACTGCACTCATTGTGTATCCTGCTGAGAACTTCAATGGGGATGTCCGTCTGGTCATGACCATCACCGATGACTCCTTGGCCGCAGTGAGTGATACACTGTTGCTGACCATTTTGCCCATCAATGATCCACCTGTGCTGGCTGCTATTGCGGATACCAGCCTATTCGAGGATGATACCCTCAGATTGAATCTCTCAGCCTTTGATTTGGATGGTGATGAATTGACCTTCAATGCTGTGAGTGATACGGGTGCACTGATCACCGAAGTGGATGATACCACTCTAATCCTGATTCCGGATGCTGACTGGAACGGAACCATGCATGTGCTGGTCAGCGTATCAGATGCAGATACCAGCGACACTCAATCAATTGCTGTACAGGTCCATCCTGTAAATGATGATCCCACTGTAGTTGATCCACTTATGGATCTAGCTGTATTCGAGGATGCTGAAGGTACTTTGCTGGTTTTGGATGCACTGTTCTTTGATGTGGATGTATCCACCAATGCAGACAGTCTCACACTAGGTGTATATAACAGCAATCCGGTTGTTTTGACTGCTATTTTGAACGATGCAACACTGGAACTGAATTATTTATCAGATCAGTATGGTGAAGCGATGATTGTTGTTACTGCAACTGATACAGCCTTTGTGAGTGTATCTGACACCTTCCTGGTGAACATCGCCGCCCTGAATGATTCGCCAGTGGTGCTTGGCTCCTTTGAGCCAGTCAGTGTGGATGAAGATGTTTTCTCGGCAGTGGTAGTTTCACCCATTGAGAATCATTTTTTCGATGTGGATACGGCGGATATCCTGACTTTCACCGCTCAAGCTCTGGATGGGGGACTGGATTCATTGCGGATTGATGCTCAGGATGCTCTGAACATGGCAGGCTATATCCCCGGTGGAAACGCTGGAGTCATGGCTCTGAAACGTAAGCTACATGCGAGTAGTTCAGTGGATAGAAATGAGGTGAGAGAGGTTTCCGGGAGAGTTGAAAGAACCATCCTGAAAAACTCAACAAGGACCACTTTTTCGCCATTAGGGGTCAATGAGGTTGGATCAGCTCGTGTGTTCTTGCGGGAAACCCGATCGGATACAACCGCTCTGGTGATTTATCCAACAGAGAACTTCAATGGTACTGTCCGGATTCTGATCACTGCTACTGATGATAGCCTGGCGTATATCGCTGATACTTTATTCTTAACTGTTGAACCGTTGAATGATGTACCAATGATCACAGCTATTCCGGATACAACAGTATTGGAAGATAGCAATCTGGTTATTGCCCTGCACGGCTACGATCTGGACCATGATCTTCTCAGCTATGCAGTGTTGGCCGACACCAGTGCCATCATAATCGAGTTGATAGATACAACTCTGACCCTGACTCCACTGGTGAACTGGAATGGATCCTCAATGATTGAGGTCCAGGTCTCTGATGCAGATACTTCTGCCACGATGCAGTTCGAATTGCAGGTCATCCCGGTAAACGATCCACCGGAAGAGTTTAGCTTATTAACCCCTGAGGCCGGGCTAATACTTCAAATCACAAATGAGAATCTGGGAGATACTTTGACCTTCTCCTGGAGCCCAGCTTTCGATCTGGATGGTGATACGATCACCTATTCGGCTGAGCTATCTGTGGATCTCTATCTGTTGAATATTAGTTCCACAACGGATACCAGTATCCAATTCACGTATCAAGCACTCTATGATATTGTAGATGCAGCTGGGTTCTCTGCAATTGTGGGAACCTGGGATATTTATGCCACAGATGGGGAAGAGGAAATCTACTCCAACAATGGAGATTTCTATTTGCGCATTGATATCAGTGCTGTGGGCATTGCTGATAATGAGATTCCTGAAGTGTACGCTTTGCATGCTGGCTATCCAAATCCCTTTAACCCCAGTACGACCATCCGCTATGATCTTCCGGAAGCTTCGCAGGTAACCCTCATTGTCTATGATGTTCTTGGTCGCCAAATCAGAACCCTGGTGTCAGAAACTGTAGATGCAGGCTATAGGTCGGTCCAATGGAATGGTCTGGATGATGCCGGTAGATCTATCGGTGCTGGTATCTATCTGTACCGGATCCAGGCTGATGGGTTTATTGAGACCCGAAAGTTGCTTCTCTTGAAATAGGGGATGCAGGAGGGTGAGTCATCAAATTAAGTATATTTTGCTAGAACCAATAGACGACAGTTTTGGTGAGAATATCAGAGGCCAAGGGGATTTCAAGAGAGTGCGAGACAGCACATAGGAGTGCATTAGTGTGGCGTATGTGTGGCGTAGCTTGCATCACACACCTACATCAAACTACACAACACTACACAATGAAACACTTCTTAAGCTGTTGAATATCATGGCATTTAACCCGTCTCAAAAACGTATGAGCTATGAGACTTTAGCCCTTGTCTCATAACCACCGTTTACAAGAAAGCATCGTAAGTATATAGATAATAGTATGTTATGGCGATAGTGGTGATTCAGGTAACAGCACTCCTGGAAACAAATAAGCCCCTGAGTGACAGGGGCTTAGGGTAGCGGCCTGTCTGCCGAAGCTCAACGAGCGTAGGAGGAGAGTAGGATTGGCTGAGCGTCATCCCTACGGGATTCCCTCGCCTTTCTCCGGTCCTAAGGACCTCCGAATCGAACAGACAGGTTCTCATCCACACTCCATACAACGCAAAAAGCCCCCTTATCAGGAGGCTTTTGCATTGTAGCGGGAGTAGGATTCGAACCTACGACCTTTGGGTTATGAGCCCAACGAGCTACCAGACTGCTCCATCCCGCGATGTTTGCCGGTTTTCGCTATTCAAGCTGCGCCCGGCGAGAGCGGGCTGAATATATACGGCGACCCAGGGTCTGTCAAGGACAGACGCATGAAAATGTATGAAATTGTTAAAAATATATTTTTAACAATTTGTGGCAATCAAACTGGGTTCGCTAATTCATCAATTTTCATGCATAACATCAACAAAATTAAATCAGTGAAGATCCGCGTAAATCCACGGCAAAAAAGATTCAGCACTTTCTACCAACTCAAACGACCACCTAACTTAATGACATATTCCTCGTTAAACGCATTGGTGAATACCACCGAAGCAGAAAAATTATCGTTATAGATGAAACTCATTCCCGCATTAAAATCAAATCCATCATCAAAGGTTTTAATGTCAGGAAATTTATATCCGTCAACAAAGTTCGTTTCATTTGTTTCGGTAATGACGCCATTGTTATCCCGGAAACTGTAGTCACGCCGGACGATCACATCGAAGTATTCATTGATATCAGTTTTCAAAAAAACTTTTGTTAATCCAGATTGAAGTTGAAAATATTCTCCAAACCTGAATAGAAATCCTACCGGCAGCCCAAAACTCAATTGTTGCTCACTGCGTTGCCAGGAAAACTCCTTTTCATCGATTTGACGCTGGATATCTAATCTGGTAGCATGACTACCCCCAGTCCTGTCCGTATAGGCGTATTTTTCGCCTGAGAACGGTTCATCTGCAGAGAGTTCGCGATCTTTGTATTGAATGGAGAGACCTCCCAGGAATCGAAAAGCCGGAGAAACCGTCCAGTCGACACCACCTGACATCCTGAAAAGCTTTTGCCTGAGTTGACCGCTTCCATTACGCTCCAGGACAGCCCAGGAAGAACTGGAATACTCATAAAGACTCGTATCATAATAATAAAAATGACGACTGTCATAGGCGCTGCGTTGATCCAATGATTCTGACTCAACCAGATCAGCCCGACGATCCTCACCATACAGCGTAAAACTGAATTGCTTGCCCTTGGTCTCGGGATAGAGATATTGGAAACCCAGATAGAATGTTTGCCCGTCATAATTCCAGTTTTTTTCAGAGAGATGAGTTGAGTTTCTTGAGTAGAATGTCGAATCATCGAGGGTGTGATCCGGATAGGGATCTTCCATCAATGAGAAGTGCCGTGAACTGTCTGTCACATTGAATAGACGATCAAGCTTTCCCAGCAATACACCGCCGCTGAAACCCAGACTTGATCCATCTGCTCTTTTGGTATTGATACCCAACATGAGATCGGTACTATTGAAAGCCTGCTCTCTTTCGGTTTGAGAATCATAAACGCTTACATAATCATCGTAGTAATCGGATTGGTCGTAAAAACTGTAATCACGCAGATTCCCATCCACTGATTCATCATTCATGGTCAAGCGCGCCCCAATGTCCGTGTTTTTGGTCAATGGATGGGCCAGGAAAAAGGTCAGGTGATAGCCCTGATTGATATTCAGGTCATCGCCTGCTTCCCGCAGATTGTAATCTTCATAGGGGTCTTCAGAACTTTCTAAGGCAGCGCCCACCGCATTGTAACCTCGAAAATTCCATTCGTCGTAGGGTTGATAGAATTCACTGATCCCGTAGATCCAGTCGAATGCGATTCCCAGGCGCGTCTCAGCAGCTCCCTTAAGCGGGTATCCCAGATAGACAAACCGGAAAGCCGGTTCATAATCCTGTTCCTCTTCGGTTTGCCGATACTGTGATCGTGGCAGATAATAGTAGTAGTCATACATTGGAACCACTCGACCAGGGGACTCGAAGCCACCATCAAATAGGTGTTGACCGCCTAGCTCAAGCTGCAGTAGGTGACGGGAGTTTCCCGACAATCCTGCTGCCGGATTTTTACTGATGTTGTCAAGCGGGGAATTATACAGATCCTGAAATTCAACTCCCAATGAATAGACAGTCATGGAGTGAAAACTGGCTGGTGCGAGAAAATTCTGACCCAGCACCAGATCACTGGCCATCACAGTATATTCCGGGTACCAGGCAGTGGCACTGGATGAGATCACAAGCAGTGTGAACAAAAAGGTTCTTATGGTAGTCATGTTATATCCCCCCGTGGGTTTTATGGTTATGATCATGAAAAAGTAATCCTTATCAATATAGTTCCCGACGATCTAAATGTTCCTGCAGTTTGATATGTTGGCTTGATACAGACTCGTCAGATTTTGGAATTGAATAATAATTCAGGGAACAGAAGTTGAGAGGGGACGTTGGTTGAGTATCTCTTCTTCCTACAATCAGGCTTCGGAGTCAACCTTCCCGACTCTGGAGTCTGATTTATCTTCGGTTCTGTTCATATACTGATCCTTGGCTGCATCAAGAGCTTGAATCAAAGCCATGCGCTCTTGAATAATCTCGTACATCAACGTCTTACGTTTGTAAAACAAAGTATAAATACGCAAGTGCTGACGATAGCGTTGCATCGTATCATGATAGTACAGAGCAAATCGACCCGCAGGCAGTAAGCTTAGTATGTAAATGGTTGTCCAGGGGCCGGAATGGGTGAGGAACCAGATGATCAAACCCTGTAGCGTGTAAAAAAAACCAAAAGCCATAAACCCGGAGAGCATTTTGATGCTGGAAAGGTATTCCAGTGATGTATCCATTTTTTTCACCATCCAAGCAGGTATGCGGTAGGCCAGGAAATTGTTGAGAATTCCCCAAAGATAGATGGGCAGCCCCACAAGCACTCCCACTAGACCAAGTATGCGGCGGGTAAAGGTCTTTTGACCTCTGGCTGTGGAAAGGAGGTCGTCACGCAACTCCAAGCCTTCGATTTTGGCCAAATAATGGGTCATCTGGCGGTTTATTTTATGAAAAGCTTCTGGAAATTTTGTAGAGTACCAGTTGATGGCATCAGCCATGCCTCTGGTAACTGAAAAATCATGCTGCTTCAGTTCGTCCTGAAGTCCTTGATCCGCTGCCAGTTCCAGTTTGTAAATCCCTCGTAGATTGTCTAGAACCGCTGCTGTATCAGCACTTTCCACTGTTGTTGTGAGTTTTTCAAGAGCATCTCGGATCTGGTTTGTGACCTGGTAGACCGCTTCAAACTCGTCTCTCGCGTAAAGTTCCTGGTAAGCCCTGAGATCAATGGGACGGCCAAAGCGACAATGTACATCGCTGAAGAATTCAGTAGGAGAGCTATAGTTGATCCCCGCTGGAATGATCTGAAGTCCCAACTGGAATGCATTTCTCACTTCGGCTCCCAAGCCGATGCGGGCAGTTCCGGTTTTAATCTCATGCAAGGTTCCATCCATCTGGCTGATCCCTTCAGGCATGATCACCAGCGCATTGCCAGCTTCCAGGGATTCATAGCATTTCTCAAAGATCTGAGCATTTTTACCCATTTCCTTTTCAGCGTCTTCTTTGCGGTAAACCGGCAGGACATGAACCGAGCGAAAAAACCTTTTAGCTATCCCTGAATTGAATAGTGTACTTTTTCCAAGAAAATGGGGACTGCGACCTGATAACAAAGCCACCAGAACAGGATCCATCATCGTGTTGGGATGATTGGCAGCCAGGATAAGTGGTCCTTTTACTGGGACACGATCTCTATGTTCTACATGAATACGCCGGAAGAAGACGTGTACAATAAAGAGAAACAGATACTTAAGGATGTGATAGAGCATGTCAGGTGACCGGGAGTGCCTCTCCTCGTTTCACGGGCAGCATAAAAAACAGTGCAATGATCAGAGTAATTGAGCCATAAATGAAACCTACTCCATAGTTGTTATTGAACATTTCGATGATCTTACCGGCCATGATGGGACCTGCAATAGCAGATGATTGGGCTGCCAGATAGTAGAGTCCGGTGTAGGCACCCAGTCGATCCTGGGGCGCCATATCCAGCACCATGGGAAGCGAATTGACCAGGATCAGTGACCAGGTCACACCGGTCAGGGGCAACATGATTTTGACCATGTCAATTGATTGGATGGAGTAACCCCAGAACAGGAGTACAGCAAAACCAACGATACCGGCAATAATGATCACACGGCGACCAAGTTTTGCACCGAGATAACCGCTCAGGGGCGAGAAAAGCACAATGGGAAGTGAAAAATAGGCCAAGAGACCGGTGGCTTGACCACTGTCGATCCCAAAGCGATTCACAGCAAAGGATGTAAAAAATACTTCCAGGGCTCCATAACCCAGAAACCAGAAGAAGATGGCCGAGAGGAGCATAAGGGCGGATCTATCTTTGTCTGTTACAACAGTTTTAAGACTATCCAGAATGCCCGGTTCTTCCTCCTGGGGTTCTGGAACCTCAGGTTCTTTGATGAAATACAGAACAACAGCAGCCCCAATGAGCATGATGATACCACCAAAATAGAAAGGCGCTCCCACTGAAACTTTAAATAAAATTCCACCCACTACGAAGGCCAACACAGCACCTATGCCACCCATTAAATTTATGATTCCATTGGCTTGTGATCGTTTAGGTGAGGGGGTGAGATCAGGCATGAGGGAGATCACTGGTGTACGAAAGACATCCATGGCAAACAGGGTGATAAAAATGGCGATCATAAATGGTATCAGTGAAACGCCCAACATCAAGGGGATGCCAATGAATCCGATAAATGCCAGTGGGGCACCCATGGCAATAAAGGGTTTCCGGCGGCCAATGCGGGTTCGGATCCGATCTGACCAGGCTCCAATGAAGGGGAGAATGAAAAGAGCAGCAATATTATCCAGGGTCATGATAAAACCAGTTGCTGTGGCACTCATACCGAAGCCATTTACTCCAGCTGAGCTGGCAAAGCCCTCGCGTCCTGCCTGGAGAAAAATGGGTACATAGGCATTGTAAATACCCCATAAAATGGTAGTCCCCATAAACCCAAAACCAAGCAGCAGCAAACGTCCATAACTAAATTTCATCACATGTCCTTCCTGGGTTGAGAGTGTTTGTTTAGTTTATAAAATAAGGTTGGTAGGGGATAATCCAATGATTGATAAAATGTTGATTCCCACGCATCTTTGGATATTCAAATCGTAAGTAACAGGAAAGCATGCTTGGGGCTGCTCGAATCAATTTAAAAAGAGCGCTAAATTCACTTGCTCACAGATAGGGTCCAGTCTATTTTTGCCCGCTTTTTAAAGGTCAATTATTGTTTAGCTGTTGTATTGACAGAGATTGTGAAGAAACGGGTTGAAAGATCGATTCGTAATTCACAATTTGTATTTGAAAAGGGTCCGGCTACGCATACCAGCTTCGCCGTGACAAGTAGTTAGAGAAACGCGATACAGGATCCGACTCCTCATTCGTAATTTCTAATTCCAAATTGAAAATTGGCAGGGTAGCTTCCGGCGTCGCCTATTGGCTATGCCGAGACAAGCAGTTGGAATTCATGAAGAGATTCAGTTCCAACCCTGATTGAAAATTGGCAGGGTAGCTCAGTTGGTTAGAGCACCGGCTTCATAAGCCGGGTGTCGGCGGTTCAAATCCGCCCCCTGCTACATACCTGCGTCCCAGCTTCGCTGGGATCTTCGGTATGCAGGCACACTTTGAAAGGTCTTCCGGATGGAGGACCTTTTTGCTTTGTGGGGTGTGATCAGTCTCCACCGCTTTCAGCGGTTACGCCCGGACGCGCGCAGAACCGCCCTAGCAACGCGCCGGTTTACCCGGAGTCGATGCACTAAAAACTTGGAGCTTGATCAAGTCATCCCCGATGATCTGTTTATTCTTAAGGGGCCTATGCTGTCCGGTGACCTCATACTTCATATTGTCTTTGACCCTGGAAACGAAGTAGACACTCCGTTGATTCAATGTATACAACCATTTGTAGTCAATGTAGCCTTTATCTATTGACAGGATGCTGTCTGGTAGTAATGCAAAATCTATTAAACCGGCCCATGTTATCCGTAAGTATGTTTTACACATATAGCCACAAAGTCACTAAGGCACGATGTTCTATAAATTCCCTGAATGGCTCTTTGAGCCTTTGCTTGTCCGGCGTAGCTCTTCCAGCGAAGATGGATGTCTTCGTGGCAAAAGAACTTACACTGCGGCGAGTTGCTCATTCCTGATGCACACGGCTATCTCAGGCCAGCTTAATAACTTATCCTCACTGCGAGCCACTCTGACCTCATGTTTCTTGCCATCTGTCATAACCATAAATGAGGGGAGTGAACCACTGTGATCATACAGGTAATGCAATTTGATGGCTCCCTTGCATTTACGGAAAAGAGCAGCCCAAAAAGCTGCTGCAAGCCGCTGAAATATTAGGTGTAATAGTTACCGTTGTACTTATTCTCCAATTCTTAAGATTCGTATCTCGGAAAAAGTCTGAGTAGTTCGGACATGAGCGTGTTAACTTGTGACATGGTCTGATTCTCCTTGGTTTTATTGTCTTATTGCCGGGATAATTTATCCCAACTCCAAGGAGTTCCAGACCTGTTTTCAAATATTTACCGGACACGAGTGAAGACAAGTAGCAAGAAAACGACAATAAACCCACAAGGACAGTAAATGCGAAAAATCACTGGAATCATTTTAGGATTTATCTTTTTATCAGCTCTGCCGTTATTAGCGAATGATCTGGTTCGTGGACCGTATTTACAGGATGCTCAGTTGACAACAATCACCATCCTATGGGAAACCGAATTGGCAACTATTGGAAAGGTTCGTTTTAGTACAAATCCACGGATACTGACCCAATCATCTGTGGATGATGAGCCTCAAACCCTGCATCAGATTGGGCTGGAGAACCTTAAGCCAAACCAGACATATTACTATCAGTGTATCTGGAAAAAGGGCAAAACGACACGGGGAAAATTTAG
>JAYEKW010000135.1 GCA_034716895.1 Candidatus Neomarinimicrobiota bacterium | reverse complement strand
TCCTGATGCATACGGCTATCTCAGGCCAGCTTAATAATCAAAGTTCGAGATCATCATGAACTGAATAAAGTCTGAAAAAACGAATCGATGCATTCAGTTTCATCCTGGTAAGAATAGAACCTTATGGACTTACCATGATCCGGCTAAAACGATAAAATTATACACAACATGAGCATAGACACTGATACCATAACCACGATAGCGGTATAAGGTTCCCAGCAATAACCCACCAAACACGCGTTGTGAGAATATGGGAAGAGAGTAAGACTCCATAAGCAAGTGGAAGGCGGCAAAAATACCAGCAGAGAAAAGAATCGCCAGGCCAACAGCCCACTTTCTGGAGACTGATAGCCCACGTTCCATGATCACAATAAGTGCGCTCATAACGATCATTCTGAAGATCAATTCCTCAAAGATACCGGCGCCAATAGCCAAATTCATAGTGGCTAACTTATCTTCAAAGGTGATCAACTGCAGAGGTATTTGGGTAAACGCCTGCATGGCCACGAAAAGCATACTACCCCAGAGCATACTTTCCATCAGCATGTAGATGAAGAAGTTAGCATGCAGACCCGGTTTTCTTTCTATCCTGTAACCGCGGACCATCACCAGCAAAAAGATTCCCACTAAAATACCTGAAATGATGGTCGGTTCTGTTAAACCAAAGTATTCAAATAAGCTGCGCAGCAGGATCTCACCACTATTGCGTAGTTCAAAAAAGTTTTCATGAAACAGCACATGGATGCCAAACTCATAAATAGCCAGAAGCGGTAGCGTCAGGATCAACCCATAATGGATAGTTTTGGAACTATTCAAGTAATGATTGAAAGGAGATATCGTTTTTGCCATGAGCGACACTTAATATTTTGCGTGAATTGACCGGAAATTGCAAAACAACCCTTCACGGGCTCACCCAGTGGGATTTTGTAATTCAGGATCCGTCAATCATTTAATTTCAGGACTGCCAGGAAGGCTTCCTGAGGCACTTCGACCCGTCCGACCTGTTTCATGCGTTTTTTACCGGCCTTCTGCTTTTCCAGTAGCTTTCTCTTGCGGCTGATGTCGCCCCCGTAGCATTTGGCGGTGACATTTTTACGCAGAGCTTTAACGGTTTCCCGGGCAATAATCTTCTGGCCAACAGAACCTTGGATAGGAACTTCAAATTGTTGTCTTGGAATCAATTCTTTTAATTTTGCACAGAGTCTGCGGGCATGGTCAAAGGCTTTTTCCCTGTGAACGATCTGTGATAGCGCATCCACCCGTTCGGATGAAATCAGAATATCCAGTTTTACCAGATCCCCTTTCCGAAAATCGATGGTCTCGTAGTCAAAAGACGCATACCCTCGTGAGGTGCTCTTCAAAATATCATAGAAATCAAATATTATCTCAGACAGGGGAATCTCAAAGTAGATCTGGACCTTGGACTCATCCAGGTAATGGGTTGATTTGTAGATACCTCGTTTGTCAATGATCAGTTTCATCAGGTTGCCAATGTAGGTAGGCGGAGTTAGGACTTCTGCAGCTACATAAGGCTCATGAATACTGTCAATATCACCAGGCTCTGGAAGATCACTTGGTTTGTCAACCATAACCTGGGAGCCGTCTTTACGGTTGACCTGAAATTTAACGTTGGGCTGAGTTGTGATGAGTTCAATTGCAAATTCACGTTCAAGGCGCTCCTGAACGATCTCCATATGGAGTAAACCCAAATAGCCAACCCTGAATCCGAAGCCGAGGGCTCCTGATGTTTCCGGTTCCCAGGTAAGTGCCGCATCATTCAGGTTTAATTTTTCAAGGGCATTTCTCAAGTTGGAATAGTCGTCAGAAAGGATGGGATATACGCCGGAATAGACCATCGGTTTGACTTCGCGGTAGCCTGACAGGGCTTCGTTGGCACCATCCTTCGCAGTTGTAATAGTATCGCCAACCTTGATCTGGCTGATATCTTTGATATTGGCGATGATGTAGCCCACATCACCAGCTTTCAGGAGCTTTCCTTTAACTTTCTTAAGTTTGAAATATCCCAGTTCGGCTACTTCATATTCATCCTTACTGGCCATAAACCGCATCATCTCACGTGGCTTCAGCTGTCCTTCCACTACCCTGACATAAGCAATGGCACCCCGGTAAGAATCATATGTACTATCAAATACCAGAGCTCTCAGTGGTGCATCAACATTTCCTGTCGGTGCGGGAATTCTTTCAATGACGGCTTCCAGAATCTCCTGGATCCCAATATCTGCTTTGGCTGATGCCTGAATGATCTCATCCTCATCGCATCCCAGGAGATCAACGATCTGAGTTTTAACATTATCGATCTGGGCTGCCTGAAGATCGATCTTATTGATGATGGGAATGATCTCAAGACCACTTTCAACCGCCAGCATGGCGTTACTCACGGTTTGGGCTTCCACTCCCTGGGCAGCATCGACCAGAAGCAAGGCACCTTCACAGGCTTCCAGACTCCGGGATACTTCATAACTAAAATCAACATGACCTGGAGTGTCAATCAAATTAAGCATATAATCCATGCCGTCTCTGGCAGTATACTTGACCTGAATCGGATGAGACTTTATGGTGATCCCACGCTCACGCTCCAGATCCATATCGTCCAGCACCTGATCCATCATCTGTTTTTGTGAAATAGTGTGGGTCTCTTCTAACAAACGATCGGCCAAAGTGGATTTACCGTGGTCTATGTGGGCAATAATACAAAAATTTCTTATTTCAGTTCTTAACATGCATCGAATCTAATTAGTAATCTCTAATTAGTAATTTCTAATTGGATATTCGTAAAAATGAAACGGGATCAGTGGATTTAGAGCTTTAGATAAAAGCTATTTCCGCCAGTAGGCGATCGTTCAACTCCAACATCAGCATCGTGGGCAGTTGCAATTCGCTGTACAATGGCCAGACCAAGCCCGCGCCCCTTCTTTTCACCTCTAGCTAATTGTACTGAACGATGGAACACAGCTTCTCTTTTATCTTCAGGAATAAGGGTACCGTAATCATTTACACGGAGCACTACCCGACCCTCTTCCTCCCCCAGAATGAGATCGATTTTCTGACCTTCTGATGCGTATTTGATGGCATTGCTGATATAGTTCTTCGGGATCTCAGATAGAATCGGATTAGCGCAAATCATGAGCGTTTCAGGCAAGTACATCTCTAATTTCATGGAAACTGTTGCCAACTGTGAGCTAAACTCTGACACGATCTCTGAGAGGAATGGGACAAGATCGAAGTCTTCTTTCGCGATACTTTCACCAATGCTTAATTTTGACAGAACGGTAGCGTTTTCGATGACCTTCATCAAGCTGTCACTACTGCTCTTGAGGATCTCGTACATTTCGTTACTGTTGTCCTCTGCCTCAAGCATCTCAGTAATGGCACTGATAACGCCTGCCGGATTCCTAAGATCATGGGTAATGATATCCAGAAGCAATTCTTTCATGCCATTGGCATTGGTTAGTTCAACTGCCAACTCACGGAGAGCATCATCCTTACGTGCCCGGTCAATAGTGAGTGCCACCTGACCGGCTGCCAGGTTAAGCAAATGGACATCTTCGATGTCATATTGAGTGATACCATCATATTCCTGTAAAACAAAAGCACCGATGATCTCATCTTTAACCTTGAGTGGAATCCCCAGCCAAACACTAGGCACATCACCAGCCAGTCTTACCTTCCCATCAAGCATAAGTTGACGGATCTCATCAGATTCAACGTGCAACATTTTTCCTGAGATAATTGTCTTCGCTGTAAGTGATGTCTGTGGGTCACATATGATGCTAATCGGCATATCGGTGTCAAAGTGGTCTCGTTCAAAAGGAAAATAGATACGATTGTCCTCTTTGTTCAACATCGCTACCAAAAAGTTGCTGGTGCTTATTATCTGACTTATTTGCTGGTATACGTTCTCATATACTGTAGCAACATCATTTGCCTTGATCGCGGCTGATGTGATCCCATACAGGATATCTCTTAGCTTCTGGTTCTTTTGTGCTTTTTCCTGCTCACGTTTAAACTGAGAAATATCCTCTTTTACTGCCACATAATGCGTGATCCTTTTTTCTGCATCACGAATTGGTGAAATTGAAATCTTTTCCCAATTGATTTCCCCATTTTTCTTTTTATTGGTTATTTCCCCAGTCCAGGTTTTGCCCGATGTGATTGTAGCCCAGAGGTCTTCATAAAACGCTTTGTCATGGAGGCCTGATTTCAGAATGCGTGGATTTTGCCCGATAGCCTCTTCGGGGGAATATCCGGTTACTTTTGTGAACTCTGCATTTACAAATTCGATAGTTCCCTCAGGATCAGTAATCACCGTCATAACTGGACTTTGTTCAACTGCTTTGCTCAATTTTGATAACTCAAGGTTAGCCATCTTCTGATCGGTGATATCCAATAAATGCCCTGCTGTATTAACCCTTCCCAGTGCATCTTTGAAGGTATTCACAGTGAGGATCGCATTACGGATCTCACCATCTGGTCTGATAAAATCTATTTCATATTCGCTGGGTACATCTTCACCGTCCTGTCGGGCAATATAACGTTCCGTGACCAATTCACGGGAAGACCCCAAATAGTCAATGAATGGGGAACCAATTAATTCAGATTTCTCACGACCCAACAAATGGCAAAGTCGATCATTTATATATTCAAACTGATACTGGTCATTGACCAGAAATATTCCAGTAGTCGATTTTTCAACAATCGCTTTTAGGCGATCTTCAGATTCAGCAATATGATAACGGGAACTCTCCTTTTCTTTCAGCAAATAGGAATTCTGAAGGGTTTGAGTAACAAGCTGCGAAATATCGCTTACAATTGCCAACTCTTTGGAATCCAATTCAACATCCGCTATTGGAGAAAACCCAATTACACCAATGGTCTTTGATTCTAATCTCAAAGGCACAAGATAGGCTGGCCCGTCGATTAGTTCTGCCATAACCTTATCTGGCAAAATAGTGTCCAGTTCACCCAGCTCGTTATAGTCAATCAGATCCAGATAATTCTGGAATGCTTTATCAGGTAATCCATTGCTGTCTTGGAACGTGAAATCTGGTGTCTTTTCCCAGATCATCATCCAGGTTTGAGCCAGCATGCTGGCGGATGCCAGTGTATTACTGACATGAGTACTGATCTCGGAAGCTGTCTGTGAAACACTGAGTTTACGATAAAGTCTATCCTTGAGCTTAAGCAAAAGGTTGATCCTGCGGATCACCTGATCCTTGTTAAACCGGGACATGGCGATCTTGATCATGGTCAGTGCTGCTTTGTCATCTACCGGCTTATGCAGGAATCCGTATGGATTTGCCAATTTAAGAGCTTTGGTGATGTGAGCATCATCTCCATAAGCGCTGGCAAATATCACGGGGATGGGTTTTTGCTTATGGATCAAGCGAGCAGCTTCGATCCCATCAATATTTCCCAGTAGCTGAATGTCCATCAGGATAATATCCGGGTTGGCTTCTGCAGCGAGTTTGATGGCATCTTTTCCTGTTGAGACAATACCAATAACACTGAAATCCAGTTTTTTCAATCTGAAAGACAGATCTTCTGCTGCCAAACGTTCATCTTCTACAATAAGGACTCTAATTTTATTCATTGATCTGTTCAATCACCCCGGTAATACTTTATATAAATGACGCTAGATTAATGTGAACACCCCATGTATTTACTAGCTACCATCAGCCTCTGGACTATCGGCTATTTAGCTAAAATCTGAAATGAATTTTGCAATTCTTTGACCAGCTTTTCCATCCCAACCGTTAACAGGATGGGCTGCCATAACCTCACCCTCCATGATGCTTAATATCTTAGTTCTGATCTCATCGATATCAAACCCAACTAAAGAATTTGTACCCCTGGCCAATGTGATGGGTCTGTTGGTTTGGTGCCCAATAGTTAAACATGGGATGCCAAGTACCGTTGATTCTTCCTGCAGTCCTTGTGAATCCGTGAGAACCAGTGCAGCATATTTTAGCAGCTTTAACATATCATGATAATTGCGGGACGACACAAGTTGAAGGTTGTCGGTGAATTCGAGTATTAGTCCCGGGATGTCCTCAAGCAGGTTCATGGCTTTTGGGTGAAGCACCACATGGATCAAAAGCCTCTCAGATAGTTCCTCCAGCATCGTAAATAAGGAAACCAGAAAATCAGTTTGCTGTAAGGTATGGTTGTGATGCAGGGTCATCAGGATGTAGGCACCCTCCCTCAGTCCGCTTCGATCAAGAATATTACTATCCTCGGCATAGCCCAGATTCATAAAGACCGCATCGGCGCGAATGTTCCCAACCTCAATGATCTGACTATTATCAATTCCTTCCCGAATCAGATTAATCACGCTTTCTTCATTGGATGTAAAAAGGATTTGAGCCAATCGATCGATAAGCAGATCATTCTGTTCTTCAATGTGAACGGGAGTGAAGTCGCGGATACCAGCATCAATATGGGCCATCGGAATACCGTGTCTTGATGCAACCAGAGCACTTGCCAGAGCCGAATTCGAATTACCGATGACCAAGAGCAGGTCAGGTGGATCAAACTTGATCTGATCTTCATAGGCTATCATCAAAACCGCTAACTGGCGGGCTTCCTCACCACCTTCAAACGGCAATATCGTGCTGATATGATCCAGATGCAACTGTTCCAATAGATCCTGACTTAGTTCCGGATCGTAATGCTGGCCAGTGTGTATGATTCTTAGATCTATTGTATCTTCATAGCTGGAGAATGCGCTATTCAAAGCCGCTGCCCGTATAAAATCCGGACGAACCCCAACCACCAAATCTATTTTTCGCATAAACTTCCCTCTCTAACGCGTTACATATTACTCATTAGAAAGCAAATATATACCAAAAATATTTTAGGTGATTTTATTCATCTTTAAGCGACCAAAATATCGGCTATTTCGATCAATTATGTTGCTCACCTACCCTGCTGTTTAACAAAATCAGAACAATCAATGGAATTGATAACTCAAGCTTATTGAATAGTTACGGGTAGCCCCCGGCCAATAGTAACCACCATAGTAAGCATATCCGTAGGTAGCATATTTTTGATCAAACACATTGTTGATCCTGAACTGTAGCCCAGCATTGAGCAGACGAGTGTGAATGGATAAATCAGTTAATAAATAACCAGGGATGGACAGCGCTTCACTATTTTCCTGATCGATATACTGTTTACCTACATATTTCATGTTCAGAGCTGAAAAGAATTGATCCTTGATCTCATAGCGTATCTGTCCATTGGCCAGGATCTCTGGAACATTAGCCAGACGATTCCCCTGCAACTCACCTGCAATGAACCGATGCTGTGCAAAACTGCCGTTTACATTTAATTTGAGTGACCGGTTGAGAACCGTTCTCAGATCAAACTCAATTCCTTGATGTTGAGTGACTTCAGCCGATCTAACTCCAAAGCTGCCATCCTGAAAATCATAGATATCACTGAGTAGTTCATTTTGATAAGCGATTCGGTACAGATTCAGCGAAAACTGATGCTGTCCGCTGAACCAGTTAAGCCCCAGTTCTGAATTGATCACGCCCTCTGCAGGTGCTGAGACAGGTATGCTCCAAACATCATCAGCTTCAATGATCTGTGCATCTGCAGGTTCTTTATGGGCAGACCCGATCCCGGCAAAAGCACTCAGTTTTTCCGATAATTCATAGCGCAGACCGATCCGGGGATCCAGGAACTGCCAGCTTGCGTTCAAATTGACGCCGGAGGCATGTCCGATCTGTTGTTGATCCAGATTCCAATCAATATACTGCACTCGTAGATCAAGAGTTGCGCTCACACGTGTTGACATCTGGACCAGAGCATGTCCAAATGTGGTCACCAGATATTTATTACCTTCATAAGCATAATACTGATAAGGATCTGGTAGTAACGAGGTCAAGGTCGAATCCGTTATATCAAGTAATTCACCAAAGTGATCCCCTGTATAGCGTCGCAACTCCAGGCCTATATCAGTGCGCCACTGTTTTGCTTCGAATGTCCATACTGGAGCTATTCCATAATAATAATTATTGATCCACTTACGCCGCAGAAAAGAAGTTTCTAAAAGCATCTCCGTACTGTCTGGGTAAAAGTCATTCACATCCAGGTTATAGCTAAAATAGTCCTGATTGAATTTTTCGACTTCGTAATAGCCCTTCCCCACCACCAGATAGGCAACATTACGCAGACTTGAGTGTTGATTTATCAAAAAATGAGTATTCAATGAATATATCTGCTGAAAATAGTCATCTGTAAATGGAACGGTCCAGGACATTTTCTGACGACGAAGATTTGAATCATGCAGATAGTCAATGCTTACACCGTCCCATTGAAGCACGCTATATTCTTTCCCCAGAATAGCCCTGATCTGATTCGTCAATCCTGGGGCTCGATGCTCCATAGCCACCATCAGTGATCGCTGTTCCGAGCGTGAGTCGATCCGATACCCATCTGAATTAAGCACGGAAAATCGTGCAGTGATGCCAAGCGGATCACCAAATCGTTTTCCGGACTGATACTCCACGCGGACCTTTTCAGTATTATACGAGCCTTTCAATATTTGCAGATCAAGTGTTTCCTGCTCCGACCGGATTGCAGTATTGATATTGATCGATCCACCAAATGCACTGGCTCCATATAGACTATTCCCAACACCACGCTGAATCTCAACATCTTCGGCATTGCTTAAGATATCACCATGATCAACCCAATAGACCTGGTGACTTTCATTGTCATTCAGGGGAACGTTATCCAGCATCACGGAGATGCGACTTTGATCAAAGCCACGGATCGAAACATAGGAATATCCAGTACCATTCCCGGATTCACTATAAGCATGCACTCCAGCTTCTGAACTGAGGATCATGGGCACATCTTCAACTGAATAGCGAGCTTTGATCTCATCAGCATCCAATACTGAGTATGCCACCGGAGTGATCCCGGGGATAACCCGGTTTGCCGTAACACGAATGCTTTGTCCTGCAAGGACCTTGGTTTTAAGCAATATCTCGTCAGGAGCATTTCCGGCCATCCAAACCTGTGTTTCGTAGCCCATACAGCGGACCGTGATTTTATCATTCTGATCCAGAATCAACCGGAATTCTCCACTTACATCTGTGACCACACCCTGACTTTTAGAAAATACTTCAACACCAGGAATTGCAGTTCCAGTATACAGATCCAGAACACGGCCATTTATGTGAGCGTCTGCAGCAAATGATCCCTGGCTAAATATTGTGAATGATAGAAGGGTTAAAATAAAATTACGAAGCATGTTTGTCTCCCTACGCTGGCATGATCCAGATCAGGTTCATAGGGTTTGTTCTCAGCCCGGTCTCATTTATGATCGCAGGCACCCCGGTTAGCGGCACAATATAAGAGAGAAATATCTGTTTTGTGATGAGATAATGTGCCGTGTTTATTTTATTAAACCGGCCCGTGTTATCCGTAAGTATATTTTACATGTATAGCCACAAAGTCACTAAGGCACTATGTTCTATAAATTCCCTGAATGGCTCTTTGAGCCTTTGCTTCTCCGGCGTAGCTCTTCGAGCGAAGATGGATGTCTTCATGGCAAAAGAACTTACACTGCTGCGAGGTGATGACTCCTGATGCAACCGGCTATCTCAGGCCAGCTTAATATCACCGCCGCTAAAATAAAGAGGACCGCCACTCAGGACGGTCCTTTTTAAAACATCTATGGAGCGGGAAATCAACCGATAACGGCATCCACCTTGGCGGTTATCTGCGGTTTTGGTACGGCACCAACCAGCATCTGAGCAACTTCACCATTCTTAAATATCAACAAGCTGGGAATGCTGCGAATCCCATATTTTTGCGCGACGCCAGGATTGCCATCGACATCAAGTTTACCCACTTTGAGTTTTCCCTTATAGTCTTTGGCGATCTCAGCAACCACTGGAGCCACCATTTTACAGGGCATGCACCAGACTGCCCAAAAATCCACCAGAACGGGTAAATCAGAATTAATTACTTCCGCGTCGAAGTTTCCGTCAGTAAGTTCTTTTACATTATCAGCCATTTTCTCTCCCTTGGCGTTCAATTTGTTTTAAAAATCCTGAAGAAGATAAATGCGAAGCCATGTATGTCAAGACCAACTATTCATCAAAATCATTAAGCACGTATCCAACGGATGATCTCTGGTAAGCTGATCTTTTTTCCGTACAATAGGATTCCAGTGCGAAATATTTTTGCTGCCAAACGAATACTGCCATAGACGCTTATAATCATGAGGGCAATAGTAAGGATCGTCTGTATGATGGTGGTTTCCCCCACGGCAATCTTTATCATCATGAAGAAGGGGGTCACAGGAGGCAAATAGCACAGTGCATTGACCAGGGTGGAATTTGGATTTTCGATAACCAGGGTCCAAAGAACCATGGGAATGACAGCAATGAAGGTAATGATCTGAATTGCCTGTTGGGCTTCCTGCTCTGAATCGAACAATGCACCTACACCTATATAGATACCGGCATAAAGCAAATATCCCAAAATAAAATAAACAAAATAGAGCAGTCCGATTATGGGGGTCACCAGCGATAGACCGTAATAGTTTCCAGCAAGTATCCCGACTGTCAGGTATATGGCTGATTGCGTTAAACCCAATAGTCCCAACCCTAGTATTTTACCACCCATGAGGTCGTTGTAACTAACGGTGGATAGCAAAACTTCGATCACCCTTGAGGATCTCTCCTCCAGTATGGCTCTCAGCAGTAATTGTCCACCGGTAAATATGCCTAGAAACAATAGAAACATGAAAATGAAGGGAGCAATATAATCGGCAATAAGTTCATCAGTATCCCGTTTATCAGTAGAGCCAAGTTCATAGTGCTCCACATTCACATCAAAAAACAGAATAGCCAACTCTGTTGGAGACAAATGTAGAGATTCGGCTCTTTCACTAATCAGAATATCCTTTAGTTCTGCTTCAATGACCTCGGTTAAGCGAACAGTGGAACTGGAACGAGAATAAAGGTGTATTTTTGGGTCAATATCGAAGTCAGCCGGGATCACAAAATAACCATCCAGCGCGCGCTCATTTACCAGAATATCAAATTGATCCTGCATTTCCAGGAACTGACCCTGGGAGACCGCAATATCCAAAAGAGGTGTGTCCAGATCGACATATCGTTGGTCCAGCGCTTCTGTGAGTGCTTTGCCATACCGGGCAGTTTCATCGATCAACCCAAAGTGCTTGCTTTCTATTCCGGAACCAGCCTCAGTCATATATCCAGTTACAAGACTGATCCCCAGAATCAATATAGGCATGCCAAAAGTACTGATAATAAACCATTTTGAGCGAATGCGCCGGCAATATTCAAACCAGGCTATATCAAGATATTTCATTTGCTCGCACCCCGAATCAGATCAATGAATATCTCTTCCAGACCTGGCTCGGTGATCTTAACGCTGCGTAGATCGAATTGTGCGTTTGCTCTTTCGATAAGTTTTTGCTTATCAATGTCAGTCAATGAAAAGTAAGCTGATCCAGTTCTGATCTCAGTTGCTTGATCTGTAAAAAAGGGATGCTCGAGATCTGAGTCCTGTTGAGGTGTTATCTGCAGCTGCGGCGTTCCATGAGCCATTTTGATTTCATTCATTTTTCCAGCCAGGATCATTTTACCTTGATCGATCAAGGCCACATCATCGCAGACCTTTTCGACCTGATCCATCTGATGAGAACTGAAAATAATAGTTCTTCCAGCCGCTTTGAGTTCCTCAAGTATCTCTTTAAGCAAGATTTGATTAACTGGATCCAATCCTGAGAATGGCTCATCCAGTACGACGTATTGCGGGTTATGCAAAATAGTATTTATGAATTGTAACTTTTGTTGATTGCCTTTGGAAAGCTCATTGACCTTTGAACCAAGCCGCTTTTCCAGGTCAAATCTCTTTAAATATGAAGTTATTTTTTGATGGGCATCCTGGACCTTGCGCAATCTGGCGAAGTATTGCAGGGTCTCGTAAACCGATATCTTTTGATAAAGTCCGCGTTCTTCTGGCAGATACCCAATTCTGTGAGCAGGTGGTCTTTGCTCTGATCCGTCAAACAGGATGGTTCCTTTATCTGGATGAATGATATTCATCAGCATGCGAATAGCGGTCGTTTTTCCAGCTCCATTGGGACCCAGGAATCCACAGATACGTCCCTCTTCAACCCGAATACTGAGTGCATCCACAGCTAAAATGGAGTCGAACTGTTTTGAGACCTCAACTAATTCTATCATTTAATAATTCGGAAATTTAAAGCGGTATCCTGGTATGATCAACAGATCGATCAGGAACAGATGATCCGCAAGAATTTACGCTTCCCGGCCTTGATCACAAATTCGCCCTGGTGTTCAAAAGACAGGTATTCATCGTTAATTTTTTCACCATTAATACTGACAGCATTCTGCTTGATCAATCTTCTGATTTCCCCTTTGCTGGCAAATAACCCACTCTGATCCAATGCAGAGAGCAAGGTACTTGAATCCGATGTGAAAAGTGTCAGCTCAGGCATTTCGTCTGGTATATCTTTCTTTATAAAAAGCTTATCAAACGCTTCCTGAGCGGCCTCTCCTTCAGATTCACTGTAATAGACCTTGATCAATTCTCTGGCAAGTTGTCGCTTGAAATCACGCGGATTTCCATCGGATTGCATCTTTATTTCGATCTCTCCGATTGCTTCCATGGAAAGATTGGTAGTCAGGGTTAAGTATTTAATGATCATGTTATCTGGTATGGAAAGGACTTTGCCAAACATTTCTGCAGGCGAATCAGATAAACCGATATAATTGTCATAGCTTTTTGACATCTTCTCAACACCGTCAGTTCCTTCAAGAAGCGGCAGGGTCATGATTATCTGAGGGGATTGTCCGCTCTTTTTCTGCAATTCACGTCCCATGAGCAAATTAAAGAGTTGATCCGTACCGCCTAATTCAACATCTGAGTGGAGATGGACCGAGTCTTGGGCCTGAGCCAGTGGATACAGGAATTCATGCACTGAAATTGGAGTGCCCCCTTTGTAGCGCTGGGAGAAATCATCTCGCTCCAACATTTGGGCAACCGTAACCTGAGCGGCCATTTTGATCACTTCAGAGAAATTCATGGAGTTCAACCAATCTGAATTATGGACGACCTCAAGGCTTTCCTGCTTTAATACCAGAGAAGCCTGCTCAAGATAGGATCTGCCAAAATTTCTGGCATCTTCCAGAGAGATACTGGGACGAGTCTTATTCCGACCTGTTGGATCACCAATGGAAGCAGTGAAATCACCAATGATCAGAATGCCCTGGTGACCAAGATCCTGAAACTGTCTAAGTTTACGCAAAACAACAGCATGTCCGATATGCAGATCAGGTCTACTGGGGTCTGCCCCAAGTTTTACTTTAAGTGGTTTGCCATTCTTTTCAGCGACTTCAAGCTTTTGTTGAAGTGCTTCCGGCGATACGAATTCTTCAACACCACGGGACAACAGGTCGATCTGTTCTTTAACTGGAGGGAAATTCAAAATAAACTCCGAATATTTTAAGGTCGATATTTTCTGGCACGATCCATCTCTCGATCAGCGTCTCGTTTCATGGAAGTTTGACGCTTGTCATGAATATTCTTACCTCTGGCCAGGCCTAATTCTACCTTCAGTTTGCCATTTTTGAAATAGAGTTTCAGAGGAAGCAGTGTGTAACCTTTTGCCTGTATCTGGTGACTTAGTTTTCTGATCTCCTTTTTATGCAGAAGCAGGTGTCTTGGGCGTGTTGGCTCATGCTGATCAAAGGCATTGGCGGTTTCCCAGGGAGAAATGTGAAGATTAAAAAGCGCAATGCTGCCTTGGCGCATACTGGCATAGGCATCACCCATATTCAATTTACCAGCCCTAATGGATTTGACCTCGGTACCTCGCAATGAGATACCGGCTTCAAACTTCTCCAGAATCTCGTACTCGTAATAGGCGCGCTTATTTCGCAATACCAGCTTAATATGACTCGGTTCATTCACGCGGAAAATTTATTCCCACCTCAATGGATAACAACACTACATTTCGTTTTACTTGAGTTTGAATTATCCCTAAAAAAGGTTTCAGCAATACTATTAATGCCTTGGTGAACGATAAATAAGGGGTTATAATTAAAGTAATGGTTCAAGTGATAAATACCAATTTAAGATAGGGCGCTTCCAGCATGCCAAGAGAAGCCATTAAAAAACTGTATTATTCAATTGGCGAAGTAAGTGACGCCACTGACCTCAAGCAATATGTCCTGCGCTACTGGGAATCTGAATTTCCTCAGCTCTCCCCTGCAAAGAACCGCGCTGGTAATCGCACTTATCGGGAAAAGGATATTGAGCTGGTCAATTTTATCAAGACTTTGCTTTATAAAAAGAAATACACGATTGAAGGTGCCCGACAAAAGCTTAAAGAACTGCAAGAACATGGCAAGGCACTCAACATCTCCAGTCTTGAAGAAGCTGCGACTGTAGCCCCTGTTGTTCCTGCTCCAGGTGCTGTAGAGCCTGAACCACTACCACAACCCGTGATCAGTAGCGACCCAACCTCAAAGGCTTCCATGAACCCTGTTCGATATCGAACTTTTCTGAAGAACCTGAGATCTGAACTAAAAGAGCTTATTGAATTAATTGATTCCTGATTTTTCTTGATCCACCACAAAGCTTGCTTGATTCAGAGCCATTCATGGCTTTAATTAGGCCGCTTTAAAATTAAGCACCGGAACGTGGCGCAGCCCGGTTAGCGCGCTTGACTGGGGGTCAAGAGGTCGGGAGTTCAAATCTCCCCGTTCCGACAAAAAACCATCTTTGTAAGGTGGTTTTTTTTCTCGCAGAAACGTAGAGGTTTTTAATATTACAGATTTATCTCACGGCGTGTCAGGGCGCAGCTCGATAGAGCGTAGACCGATTCCGACAAAAAACCATCTCTATGAGGTGGTTTTTTTATTTATACCATTTACTTCGCAAAAACAGCGATGGCAGACATTACTTGTCGCTGTGTGGTGGTTCCAGAGGGCCGATTCAACAGGACGCCATTGACAACCAATGCTGATGAACCTCCCCCATCCAGATTAATGGCTTCCTGGCATCCCAGATCATACAGGATCTCTGCTAACTCCTCAAGATCAACTCCCCGGCTGATCAATTGTCTTCCATCCACTATCAGTAATATCAGATCACCAGAGCTCGTAATACCAGCTGCGGTTCTGGGATGAACCTGCGGGATACTGGTTCCGAAGAATACTTCTTCATTAACCGATATATCAATCCTGCCATCACGGATCAGTTGCGGGCCACCCCCAAGAATATCTCGGTATGACCATGCACAACGATGGACAGTATCTCTTCTGGCACCAGGCACACCCGGTAAATTCTCAATGGGCATTTCCCAGCTATAGACCGAATCACCATGACTGGATACTCTTTCAATATCGATTTGATCATCTGCATGAAAACCGATGGCAGCCCTGTGCAGGTAAAACCTTTGTTCGCCGCGTAGTACTGAAGGTGTGGCTGAGTGGATCAATTCACCATCAACTTTGAGAATGCCCACATGTTTTGCAGGATTCAGATCCATTCTGAAGTAACCGCCGTTGATCACGACCGGCACCTGAAGCCTCTGGGCGAAGTCTGAAACCGTCTCTATGCCATCATGGTCCGTTGATGCGACTACGCGAGTTTCAATCTCCGGCAGTGATTCATCAACCCTCACATACCAGGCTCTCAGATTTGGATCAACATTGATGGCATGATACACCTGAAGTCCCGTTGGCAAAACAAGATTGATGGAATCAATAGGAGCCCATTCAAGTTTAGGACCGCCCTTTTCAAGTGATGCGTTTTGCTTCCCATTGCAGGCAAAAAGCAATACCATCGTCAGAATCGTATGAAATAAGTGTTTGTTCATTTTGAATGAATATAGCAGGATTTTAATCATTATCAGCGTTTGATTCGACCTTTAGAATGTTTTTTAATACCAATTTTATTTCAAACTGCGCGTTACCTTCTTCAGCTTTTTCCATTTCTCTGCACTTAAAGTTCCTACCATATCTATCAGTCTCCACACTACATGCTACGACCTGACAAGCAGCTATGCCTGCCTATGCCGAAGTCGGTCTTCGCGCAGGCAGGCTAAAAACTTGAAGCTTGATAAATATAAATATCCCTTGAATTTATAGCGCACTTTGGAGATGTAATTGGTACAATTGATGTTATTAAACCGGCCCATGTTATCCGTAAGTATATTTTACATATATAGCCACAAAGTCACTAAGGCACTATGTTCTATAAAATCCCTGAATGGCTCTTTGAGCCTTTGTGTCTTCGTGGCAAAAGAACTTACACTGCTGCGAGGTGATGACTCCTGATGCATACGGCTATCTCAGGCCAGCTTAATAGGCAACATTAAATATAAATCTCCCGAACACCCAGGCGGGTGTCGGGAGCTTTGAGCTTATATCATTATTTGTCAGGATTCAGTGGCAGCTACATAGCGTGGATACACCGGTTGGAACATATTCTCTTTGACAAACTTGCGAATATCCTCTGGTTTTTCAATTCCTGCCAGACCCTCATCGAAGGCAATCTGGCAAACTGCTGCGGCAATTGTCGCAGAGATCTTACGGATCTTTCTCAGGTCCGGATAGACCGTTCCCAGTTCAAGCTCTTCATCAGTGACCATGTCGGCCAGGGTTTTAGCTGCAGTATAGAACATGGCATCTGTTACTTCACTGGCTTGACAGAGGGCTGCTCCCAATCCAACACCTGGGAAGATAAACATATTGTTCCCCTGTCCAGGGATATAGATTTTTCCCTTATACCGTACCGGATCAAAAGGACTACCACTGGCAAAGATCACTTTTCCTTTTGTCCATCGATAAGCCTGTTCCGCAGTACACTCTGATTTTGAAGTTGGATTCGAAAGGGCGAAGATAATGGGCTGCTTAACATGCTTATGCATCTCTTTTATAATCGCTTCGGTAAAAGTTTGTCCCTGGCCACTGACACCCACCAGAATAGTTGGTTCAATTGATTTGATCACATCCATCAAATTGTCAATATGAGCTTCTTCTCTGGCATAGGGTTTCTTATGAGTTTGCAGCTCACGCGGACCATTCTTCACAACCAGTCCCTGACTATCCAACAGCCAGAATAGTTTCCTGGCCTCTTCGGCACTCATGCCACTTTCTTCCATGATGCCAGCTACAATGGTATCTGCAATACCAACTGCAGCAGATCCAGCTCCATAGAAAATGATTCGTTGCTCAGACAGTTTTTCCTTCTTCATCCGCATCCCACCCAAAAGACCGGATAACGCTACTGCACCGGTACCCTGGATATCATCGTTAAAACACAACACTTTTTCACGATATTTTTTCAGGATTGGGAAGGCATGGTTATTGGTGAAATCTTCCCACTGGATCAATGCTTTTGGCCAGCGATCCTGTACAGCGTTCACGAACTCATCAACCAGCTTGTAATATTCATCATCATCAGCCCGTTTCTGGTTAAGCCCGAGGTAAAGGGGGTCGTCCAGCAATTCCTGATTATTGGTACCGGTGTCCAGTAGAATTGGCAGCGTCTTACAAGGATATATTCCGCCGCCAGCAACATATAAAGCTAGTTTACCTATGGGGATGCCCATCCCGTTAGCACCCAGATCACCCAGACCCAAGATCCGACTGCCATCTGAGATCACAATAATATCAACTTCATCCTGCTTCCAGTTGTTAAATATCTCCCGTATATGCCCCTTGTCGTGGAGACTGAGATACATCCCGCGATTTTTCCGATAGATATGTCCAAACTGCTGACAGGCGGCTCCCACAACTGGTGTATAAACGATGGGGGTCATTTCCATGAGATTATCTGTGAGCACTTTATAGTATAATGTCTCGTTCCGGTCATGAAGGCTGGTCAAGAAGATAAATTTCTCCATTGGATCGGTTTTCCTGCGATAATTCTCCATCACTCTTTCAACCTGTTCGTCTAATTCCACTACCTTGGGTGGAACAAGTCCCCGAAGTTCCAGATCATTGCGTTCTTCCAGCGAGAAGGCGGTTCCTTTGTTCAAGAGCGGTTCGTTCAGAATATCAGTACCCCTGACAATGACTTCCAGTGGCTCATCCATACTCCCCATTTGATAACGACGTCTTTTTACGATACTCATGGTGTTCCCCTTCTTTTGAAGAATCATTTAAACGTTACAGGGTCAATACATGTTTTAATGAACCCTTTGCTAATATTCTTGTTTTGCAACAACACAATTATGCAAAAATGATGCTACCTTGGCATCATTCATGCAAATAAAGTTGATATGTTCAAATATTTTTTTTACTCAATCACATCAGAATGTTCATAAAGTAAATTTCGGAGGAAAAATGGAAATTAAAAATCGTTGGTTTGTAGTTGTAGGTGCTATCCTGATTCAGCTTGCTCTGGGTGCAATTTATGCCTGGTCAGTTTTCACCCCCTCACTAGTTGAAGCGGGTTGGACCAAAGCTATGACCCAGGGCGTGTTTGCCACTGGACTCTTCTTTTTCGCTGTTGTCATGGTGATTGCCGGTAGAATCATGCCAAAACTGGGACCCCAGAAAGTAGCCATGGCTGGTGGATTTGTACTCGGTTCTGGTTATTTGTTAGCAGGTCTATTCGGTGGAACCAGTTTTATAGCTTTATTGATCTTCATTGGTGTGATCGGTGGTGCAGGTATTGGACTGGCCTATGTAGTACCTATTGCAGTTGGCATGCGTTGGTTTCCAGATAAGAAAGGTTTGATTACAGGGTTAGCAGTGGCTGGCTTTGGGTTTGGCGCCACATTATGGGTCAAATTAGCTGGTTCCTGGGGCACACTCATCGCCCTTTATGGTTTGAGCACGACCTTCACTGCTCTAGGAGCAATATTTATGTTCATGATCATCCTGGGTGCGATCTGGATGAAGTTCCCGGCAGATGGTTGGTTGCCTCAGGGTTATACCCCCCCAGTAGCGGTAGATGGTTCTACTGACACGGGCATGAATGACTTCAATAGTGCCGAAATGCTAAGGACACCTCAGTACTATTTCATTTTTATTATTTTTGCTTTTGGTGCCAGTGCTGGATTAATGAGTATTGGACTCATGAAACTCTTTCCTATGGTAGCGCTCACAGCTAATGGTATTGATCAGATCTCTGCCAGTGCCATAGCTGGAACAGCCATGGCAGTTTTCTTTTCGCTGGCTAATGGACTGGGTCGGATCGCCTGGGGCGCAATCAGTGACAAGCTGGGTCGTAAGCGGTCTATTGTAATCATGATGGCTACACAAGGAATATTTGTGATCTTATTCCAGTGGATGGCCGGTGTACCTGCCTTGTTGTATCTAGGAGCAACTCTCATTGGTTTTAATTTTGGTGGAAACTTCTCTCTCTTCCCCACCATTACAGCTGATACTTTCGGTGCCAAATTTATTGGGCAAAATTATGGTTGGGTCTTCCTGGCCTATGGCTTTGGTGGAATACTTGGTCCCATCATGGGTGGTTACCTGGGTGATATGGGTAATTTCCCATTGGCTTTCAGTATCTGTGGTGTGTTGTGCCTGATAGCGGCAGTTATCATGTCACAGGTAAAACCTGCTGTGAAGCCTGTAGCATCCTAATAGTTAGCAATTAAAAAATAAAAAGAGGCTGTCTCAAAATTTGAGACAGCCTCTTTTTATTTTCCTACAAATTTGCAGTCATACTATTAGGGAAAGAGTTGGAGATTGACACACCCCCGCGGTCTTCGTAAAGACGAATAATAACGATATCTAGACAGCATCTGGAGCACGCAGAATGAAGTATATATGGTTTTTATACTATGATCGAACCCATCAAGCGCTTGTCATTCAGAGCAGTAATTTCCACCTTAATAATTCGATTTACTAATTTATGAGTATCACCAGGGATGTGAATTTTTAAATAATTCTCGGTCATTCCTGTAAGCAGGCCATTTTTGAATGTTTCGATCAGGACATCCTGCGATGTATTGATCTGTTTTAACGCGAAAGCCTGGTTCTTGGTCTTCGATAATTCTGTCAACACTCGGTTCCGCCATTTTCGTTCCGGCACTTCGACTCTACCGGGGAAGGCGATCGCAGGCGTGTCAGGACGCTCGGAATACGTGAATACATGCAGATAGCTGATTGAAAGTGAATCAAGCAATGCGTAGGTCTCATCGAAATTGTTGCCGTCTTCTCCAGGAAAACCGACGATCACATCTACTCCGATTCCGGCTTCAGGCATGTGTGCTCGCACAGTATTGACCCGATCTCTAAATACGGTAACCCCGTAACGACGTTTCATCAAACTCAATACTTTATCCGAACCAGACTGAAGCGGAATGTGAAAATGAGGTAAAATGCTATTGGCTTGACTGACATACCGAATTATTTCATTTGTCAGCAGATTGGGCTCAATGGATGATATTCGAATACGCTCGATCCCTTCCACGTCATCAAGTCGTTTTAGAAGATCCAACAGAACCAGACCTTCTCCATAGCGATAATCGCCTACATTAACACCAGTGAGAACGATCTCTTTAACACCTTGTGAGGCAATCTCCTGCGCCTGGTTAATCACGGTCTGTGGATCAAGACTACGGCTTTTACCCCGCGCCAATGGGATCGTACAATATGTGCAAGGATAATCACAACCATCCTGAATCTTCAGAAATGAACGCGTCCGGTCTCCAATCGAAAATGACGGGGTGCAACCATGAATCTCATTAATTTTGGTATCCTGAATAACCAGGGGATCAAAACGCATGTCGCCATATTCAATATGATGTAGTAAATTGAATTTTTCGTGGGTCCCTAAAACCAGATCGACATCTGATTCTGCTACAATCACTTCCGGTTTGAGTTGGGCATAACAACCGATGACGGCGATCTTAGACTCTGGCGCCAGTCGTTTCGCCCGATTAACGATCTTTCTGAATTCACGATCAGCATTCTCAGTCACGGAACATGTATTGATCACATAGAGATCTGCCGGTGATTTGAAATCTACATGCTGGTACCCAGCCGCTTCAAATTGCCGCGCTATGGTAGAGGTCTCGGCATAGTTCAGCTTACAGCCCAAAGTATGGAAAGCAACCTTCTTTGGTAAATTATTCATCGCGCTATTATAGGAGGGTCTGGTTCAAGACAAAGGAGAAATAACTCCATATTTAACGCGTGGGTGTACCGAATTCTGTTTGATAATCAGGTCATAAAATTACTTTGTTTTACCAAATACATAAGGAGTTAACATGGACTTATTTTCACATTCCTGGCTACCTTTCATTTACCTCTATGGACTTGGAGGAATCCTATTTTTATCAGGAATATTCATAACTTTGAAAGCGGGATCATTCGACCTAAAACGCCATTCGCACAGAAAATGGATGTGGATCCTGATCTTTGGATTTGTTTGGTATCTCACCATGCATGCTTTGCTGACCTGGGCAGCCCTGGGGTCCATCTCTCCCTACACTGTACTCATAGTTCTTCTGATATTGGTAGCCGTATTTGTCATTGTTACGCTTCGGCTTAAAGAGAAAGTGAGGGCCTGATGCAGACCTTTCATAGTATTGGTACCACTACTGACTGGATCGTCATGGTGGTATATTTTTTAGTTATCATGTTGTTTGGCAGTTATTTCGGCCGATATACAAAAAATACTTCCGACTTTTTCTTTGGTGGACGTCGCTTTTCATGGTGGCTGATCACTATGTCAATCGTTGCCACCGGAGTAGGCAGCCACAGTTTTGTAAAATACTCAGCCAAGGGTTTTGAACATGGGATATCATCTACCATGACCTACCTGAATGATTGGTTTTTCATTGCCTTTTTTATGTTCGGCTGGCTTCCTATCATTGTTTACTCCAAGATTCGCTCGATCCCTGAATATTTTGAAAAAAGGTTTAGTCCTTCAGCCCGATTTTTAGCTACCCTTCTTTTGTTATTATATATGATTGGATACATAGGAATAGGCTTTCTCACCCTTGGTAAAGCCGTTATTCCCATGTTACCTGCTGCATTCACGCTGCTTGGAATGACCATTCCTGTTACACTTATGGGTGCTATCATTGTTATCGCCATAATTACTGGTATCTACATAACTTTTGGCGGTCAAACTGCCGTTATCTTTACGGATCTGATTCAAGGCTTTATCCTGCTGTTTGCAGGTTTGTTACTCTTTTTCTTCGGAATCACCTACCTGGGAGGGTTTGACATATTCTGGAATCTGCTACCGACTGAATGGAAGCTTCCCATGGCAGATTTCAACAGTCCCCCTGATTTTAATTTTGTAGGCATATTCTGGCAGGATGCTATTGCTGGTTCCATTGGATTCTTATTCATGAACCAGGGACTAATTATGCGCTTCATGGCCTGTAAAAATGTCAACGAAGGTCGCAAAGCAGCTGGAATTAACATTCTCTTTGTGCTCCCGATCTCGGCCATTGTGGTTGGAAATGCCGGCTGGATAGGTAAAGCAATTTCAATTACCAGCCCTGACATTATCAGCCCTTCTGTTTCTCCTGATCAAATTTTTGTCGTTGTGGCAAACATCATCGCCAGCCCTGGAATGTTTGGGTTTATCATGGCTGCATTAACTGCTGCATTGATGAGTACTGTTGACACCTTGATCAACGCCACTGCGGCAATCTACATCAATGATGTGTATCGCCCCATCCGCTTGTTTCTTAAGAAAGCAAGAGGATCTGATGCTGAAACAGATCGTAGAGAATTAGGTGCTGCTCGCTATGCTTCCATTGGTGTAACAATTCTCGGAGTCCTAGCCGTATTAGCATTTAAAAACTTCCCCACAGTCTATGAGGCTCACGGCTATTTTCACTCGACGTTAACCCCTCCTCTTGTAGTGGGAATATTCCTGGGTGTATTCTGGAAGAGATTTACACCATCGGCAGTCATTACAACCTTTGTAGGTGGCGTTGCACTGATGATCCTGGGTGCCAGGTATCCCGGTCTGTTAATCGCCCCCTTTGACCATGGTGTTGAAATGAATGCTTCTCACCCATACTCATATATACGAGCTCTGTATAATACGGTGGTCTGTTCTGGTGTGGCTGTATTGGCAACCCTGACAACTCATTGGCAGGTAAGTCTAATTTCCAAAGTTCGCAATAACCCAAATGCTAAAATTATCATGAACAGTTCGGTTGGTTTATCAGTTTTATTATTTGCTGTGGTAATATTTGGTGGCTTAGACATTGGTCTTCAGGTAGCGGCTGCAATCGGTGTTATTATTCTGGTACCCTTGTCTGTCACCTATTTCGTGCACTACGACGAGGAAATAAGTACGGTTGGATTAACAGCTGGTTCTATTGATATCGCCAGAAAATACTTTAAAGGCGGCGATCCAAATGATCAGCTGGGAGAAAAGGTATTGGTCCATTGGAAACTGATGGAAAGTGATGTTCCCACCATGCGTTTTTCAACTGAGGACATGGCTTTAATGAAAGCTGAAACAGGTGACCTTGTTTATCTCTGTGACAAGCGCGGTTGGCTGGGTGGTCTTAAATCTGTTCACGCAAAATTTTCTGATCCGCATAATGAGGCTGGTATCGTATATCTGACAGAAGGTCTGGCAGAATCCGGCCTTTTTACTCAGGGCAGAGAATTGCGCGCTGAAAAAGAGATGTAATTATCTTTTTGCATTCTGTTCTCGTCCTAATTATTCTGGCCGGTAGTATTTCAAATGTTATTGGCCAGAATTCCTTTCAAGTTGGTTTCTGGAATATTGAGAACCTGTTTGACACAACTGATGCCCTGGATATTCGTGATGATGATTTTACGCCATCAGGAAAATATTTATGGACAGAGAAACGCTTAGTCAAGAAATTCCAGGATCTGAGCAAGGTGATCCACCATATCGATCAAGATCAAGATCTTGCATTACTGGGACTGGCAGAGATCGAGAACTATTCTGTTCTGCAGCGTCTTAACCAGACTTATTTGCAGGGTGCTTTTGAGATCATCCACAAAGAATCACCCGATGAACGGGGTATTGATTGTGGTCTCCTGTTTGATTCAGGGAAACTGAACCTTATTCAAGCCCACTTTATTCCCATCTTCCTGGCTGGTGATGAAAAAACCCGGGATATCATTGAAGCAATATTCACCTTTTCCGGCTCAAAACAAAAAAGCCAACTACATGTTTTCATCAACCACTGGCCTTCCCGTTGGGGTGGCCAGGCCAAAACCGACCCTTTAAGACGAAGTGTTGCCGCAACTCTCCGCAACCGTATCGATGAGATTCTGACCATTGATCCCCACACTGATATTATCATCATGGGTGATTTCAATGATCATCCAAATGATCCTTCATTACTGCAGGTTCTCAGAGCTGGTTCGCAAGGATCCAGCACTTATTTCCCCGGAGATTTGATCAATACTACCTGGAATCTTCATCTTGACCCGGATCACGGAACCTATATGTACCGTGGAAATTGGGGGGTTCTGGATCAGGTCATCATATCATCTGGAATGGAAGATGAACACGGATTTAAGTGGACAAACCAAAGCACCACACCTTTTAGCCCGAAATATTTGCTTGAACCCGGTGGCAAATATGCCGGTTGGCCGTTTCGGATGTACCGCAGCGGCAAATACCAGGGGGGCTATTCTGATCACCTTCCGATTTTGTGTCGGATTAGTTACTCGGACAACAGAGCCAAATGAACGTTCTATTTGTATCTGCCGAAGTCACTCCTTTTTCCAAGGCAGGTGGTTTAGCAGATGTTGCCGGCAGTCTGCCAGCAGCCCTCTCACCTTATGTTTCTTCAATCCAGGTTATCACACCACTGTACGGTCAAATCGACAAAGAAAAGCATCAGATTATTTCTGCTGCGATTACTGGTACCATTATTCTGGGTGATGAGACTCTGCCCTATTCACTTTTCAAAATTGAGAATGTCGATAATAGTTTTCAGACCTGGTTTATTCAAAGTGACCAGTTCTTTGAACGAAACGGACTCTACACAAAATCCAATGGTGTAGGATTTGAAGACAATAATCTTCGGTACTTCTTCTTTCAGCTCGTTGTGCTGGATCTTCTGAAGAAAAAATATTTTGAGATAGATGTTTTACACTGTAATGACCACCATACTGGGCTGTTACCTGTTCTGGTTAATAATGCTGGAATGACTATCCGAACTATTTATACCATTCATAATTTTCTGTATCATGGTCACTTCTCACAGGATGAAATGAAACTGTTGCCTCTGCCAATTAGGAGTCAGCTTACCAAAACACAATGGGACAATTATAGCGCCCTCCTGGAAGGTATTGACCACGCTGATCAGGTAACCACCGTTAGTCCTGGTTATGCTCGGGAATTGCTGGACGGACTGAATCTTGATGAGCATAGTCACAAGCATGTTTTTGCAGCTGAAAGTAAACTTTCCGGAATCATAAATGGTATTGATACTGAATACTGGAATCCGGGCAAAGATAAATACACGCCTTTTCATTTTTCTGCCAAGGATCTCGATGGAAAACAATTAAACAAAAGGGAATTACTCCGCCAAACCGATTTGGATGATGACATTGAGGCACCCCTGCTTGGTTCCATCTCACGTCTGGTAGAAAATAAAGGATTTCCTCTTATCGTTGAATTATTAGACGAGCTGGTTGAAATGGGTGCCAAGCTCATTTTTCTCGGTTCAGGTGATCCTGCAATTGCCCAACAGCTCCGTGAAGCAAGCCTACGGCATCCCGGCCGCATCACTTTTGATGACGGTTTCAATGAGCCTTTGGCTCATTTGATAGAGGCTGGATCAGATATGTTTCTCATGCCCAGTCGGTTCGAGCCCTGTGGTCTAAACCAGTTATACAGTCTGCGTTATGGAACCATTCCCATTGTACATCATACTGGTGGACTGGGAGATACAGTAGTTGACTGGAATGCTGGTAGGGGAACCGGCTTTGTGTTTAGGCGATATAATGTAGAGCATCTCAAAGATGCCTTGAAGCGATCATTGAAGATCTTTAAGGATAAACGATCCTGGAGCGAATTACTGAAACGAGCCATGGCACAAGACTTTTCATGGGATCGTTCTGCTTTAAACTATTTCAAGCTATATAAAAAGTGAAAGGATTGTCATGCTAAAATCTAATAAAACCAGACTGGGAGCCATAATCCTCGGTGGTGGGCGTGGCGAACGCTTGTCTCCCCTCACATCTTATCGTGCAAAACCAGCCGTCCATATTGGCGGCAAATATCGGCTCATCGATGTTCCCATCAGTAATTGCATTAATTCCGGTATCAATCTCATTCATATACTGACCCAATTCAACACGACCTCTCTACATCGACACATATCCCGCACCTACAAATTTGACATCTTTTCCCGGGGTGATATCGAGATCCTGGCTGCCCAACAAACGAACAAGAACAAGGACTGGTTTCAAGGTACAGCTGATGCTGTTCGTTCTTACTGGGATCGTTTTGAGCAAATGAGTGCCACTCACTATATCATTTTAGCCGGTGATCATCTCTATAAGATGGATTATTCTGATTTTTTTAAACACCACCTCGATACTAAAGCTGATGTTTCGGTTGCAGTCCGTCCCATGCCCCTTTCAACAGCACCGGAATTGGGTGTTTTAAAAGCTGACAACTCTGATTCTATCACTCGGTTTGTAGAAAAACCGCAATCTCCTGATCTGATCAATGAATTAGCTGAGGAGATCGACGGAGAGAAAAATGTTTTAGCCTCCATGGGTATCTATATTTTCAGGAAGGAAATCCTGAAAGAGGTCCTGAAAATCAAGGGCGATGATTTCGGCAAAAATATCATTCCTCATTCAATTGGAACCTACAAGACAACAGCCTATCGGTTTCAAGGATATTGGGAAGATATTGGAACCATCAAAACCTTTTTTGAGGCCAATATCGCGCTCACAGAAGAAAAATTTAAATTCACATTTTACAATGAAGATTATCCGATCTACACCAGGCAACGTTTTTTACCTGGCAGTGAGATTCGAGGAGCAAAAATCGAACATTCGATCATCTGTGAAGGTTGTAAAATAGGGAATGCTGTGATCAAGGATTCAATTGTGGGAATCCGCAGTGTGATCGGTGACGGGGTCACTTTTAATCGCGTGTACAACATGGGAGCAGACTATTACGAAATGGTCGCTCAGGCAGCTATTCACATAGGCATTGGTGATAATTGTGAACTAAATAATGTAATCATCGATAAGAATGTCAGAATTGGTAAAAATGTCAAGTTGATCAATAAAGCTGGATTGATGGAATTCAAGAGTGACACAGTCATTATCAAGGATGGTATTATTATCATTCCAAAGAACACAACAATTCCGGATAATTACGAGATCTAATTCTAATTGCTGCTCTGTGTGTGCGCGTTTACTAAATTAATTGTAGAAACACTTCGATTGACTCAGTAAAGGGATTGCTATAGGTTCTCAGGTATTTGTTGCCGCTTTTTTTACTGATGGTGCGCTTGAAACCGGTTTTGATTCACTCCTGGATTTTTTTGATCTATTCTCATTACCGGTAGTTTTCTTAGGGTCCGAACCCTTTGTATAATCGGTGATATAGAAACCTGATCCTTTAAAGATCAAGCCACTACCACCGCTGACCACTCTACGGACACTGCCCTGACACTTTATACATTTATCCAGGTGGGCTTCTGACATTTTCTGAAAAGCATCAAAATGGTAACCGCATTTCAGACATACATATTCATAAGTGGGCATTATATCATCTTTATCATACAGGTTTGCGATGAAATTTTTCATGGAGTACTTCTGCGACATACGGGGTCACAAAAGGGCTGATATCACCATTGAAGCTGGAAACCTCACGGACAATGGTTGAATTAAGATGGGTATATGCTTCATGGGGCATGAGAAATACCTGTACCAGATCAGGATGAAGGGTACGATTGACAAGGGCCATTTGAAATTCGAATTCAAAATCTGACATGGCTCTTAACCCGCGGATCATGGCTATGGCTTTCATTTTACGGGCATAATCCACGATCAATCCATCAAAGTAGGTTACTTGGACATTGGAAAGATGGGAGGTTGTCCTTTGGATCATTTCAATGCGCTCTTCGACAGAGAACAGGGGCTTTTTGCCGATATTACGACCGACAGAAACGACTACTTCGTCAAAGATAGAGACAGATCGCTCAATAATATCAAGGTGCCCTAGCGTTATTGGGTCAAAAGTACCAGGATATATTGCTAAACGATTCTTCATAATTCGACCGCCTTATATATTTGAATTCTTGTTTCTGCAACCACTTTTTCCTTCACCAAATCAAAAATCTTTGAACCTAACGGGCTCTCACTTCTTCTGTTTCTTTCATAGACAAATATTGCACCAACTGCAACATGCTTTTCAATATGAGTGAGTACTTCTGGAGGAATTCCTTCTGCATATGGCGGATCAGCCAGGATCAGGTCGAATGTGGCACTTATTCTGTCCAGAACTTTATTTACATCACCGATATAGGCTTTAAATGGCTTTTCGTGTGTTTTGATCCAAGTCTTTTGCTGTTGGATATAGTTGCTGTCCAAATCAATGGAGACCAAGGAGCGTGCTCCCCGACTTAGAGCTTCAAATCCCAGTGCTCCAGTCCCGCTGTAGAGATCAAGTACTTTCATTCCATTTACATCATGCAGAGTATCAAACAGAACAGTTCGTGCTCTATCCGTAGTCGGTCTTACAGACCCACCTTTCAACTTCGGCAGAGAATGACCCCGCCATTCCCCACCTATGATTCTTGTCATGGATTATATTTAAAAAAGAGGACATCAAAGGTTAATCTGAGTTTTTTATTCTCAAAGTTGATATCCACAGATCTGAGCAGGTAATTACTACGAGTTTCTGACCACGAAGATAATACATATTGCATTTCTTGAGTCGTTCCAGAAAAAATGAATTTAGCGGGATTATCTTCCACACCTTGAGACAGGTCAATAATGATCTGTTCCAAATAATCATTGAATGGATGGGCTAATACATCCAGAAGCCTCATTTCATCTAAAAGCTGCGCTTCAAAATCCTGCTCAGCATTCATAATGATCTCATACTTGCTGGATATTTTGATATTTCCGTTCCCATAACTCTCGTCAAAACTGCCAAGAACAAACTTATCCATGGTTGATTGCATTTTGGGAACCCAGGAATCTGATCGTGGCGCAGTCATTCTGAGTGCGTCCCGTTTGAGAAACAGGTGAGCCTGACCAATATCTTCTGGAAAAACACCAATCATTTCAGTGAGCATAAGCAGTAGAGAACGATTGTTGATGATCTTAATGTCATCATCAGACAGGTGAATCGGTGTCTCTGAAACCTGCAAATAAGGTTCAGTTTCCATCGTATCATTTTCCGGTTTATAATCTAAAACCAAGCTCTCAGGTGGAAGGGTTGCTATGGAATCAGCAAGTGCAGCAATGTCCTCAGTTACTGGCATAAGCTCATCAAATAACTCATCTGACAGGATATCATTCACATACAGTGTATCGAAGTAAATGTACTCTGAATCTACTTCTGCTTCTGGATAGAATCCGAACTTTTCCATCCAATATCCTTTTACAATATCAACTCTAGGAGCGAGAAGATCTTTGGTGTTCAGATAGGTACCACCTAAAAACAGAACAATGATCAGAACAACAACCAGTTGCCAAAGGTTTCCTTTGGACGTTTCGGTACCTTCTTTGCTTGGGCTGGCTTCTTTAGGATCTTTTTCGTGGTCCGGTTCATCATCGTCGTGAGCATGTCGTTTGCGAAGGGTCTCAATAATTTGTTCATCCCCAGATAATTCCTGCTCCCCAGATATGGAGTTTAAGAATTTCCTGGATCCAAGAATACCTGTGTCTTTCCGCAGGTCAATCTTCACTGAAACGCTCCTGTATCTCACTGCTAAGAGCACCTAATACAATAGCATACTCATCGATATTATCAAACTCAGGGTCTCTGAAGTTAAAGTGATGAGCCAGATCCAGGGTTTTGCAACTATTCTGGTATTTACTCAAGTTGCTAAGTGCTGCAGGATCGCCTGTTGAATTGAAGTAGAAGAGGTTGGTAATGATATTTTCAGGATCATGTTTTCCCATTATCGCTTTTTCAATAGCTGTTTTAACCTGGGTTATCAATTGTAAGTCACCCCGCACATGATCCATTGTAATCTTATAATCCCAGTTCAGGGAAGCCTGAAAGAGTCCGCTGAATTCAAGTCCTTTATAGATATAACAAGAAATAGCATCCTCGCGATTATTCATAACCACCTGGATACCCCCTTCAGGGTCAAATTGTCCGCTGGCGGTAAGCAAGTCACCAATTGCCTGAATATCCAGAATCACATTTTTAACCTTCAATTCAGACGGTGCAATTACCTTTTCAAGCCAGTTATCAAATGATTGCGGAATACCCACAGAAAGGAACTGCACAGCAGTTGCACCACCAGTATTCATTTCCTGATGCACAAAGGTATATTGCGATACTGCATTCTCCAGCATTTCGCTGACACGCCACTTTAAATATTTATCCTGGTCAGCCCCACTCAAGACGCTATCGACCTCATGTACCAGCAATGGGAACCAGTCATTATCGATAACGATGTGGGTTGAATTATCAGGAAATTCAGCTGAATTTCGAATATCTGAAATCTGATCAGCTAAACTACGAATCACTTCAGCATTTGTAGTATCAGGAATCTGTAACCCTTCCTTAATACTTACCTGCCCTAGACTTTCAATGAAAGGGATGCCTTTGAAATTAACCAGTTGGGCGTATTTCAGAGTGTCATGCGAAATATGGATAGCAAGCATACAGCCTCAGCCTGATTTATTTAACCCAACTTTCTTCACCATCCTCAATGCTTCCATGACTAGAGTCCGATTGAGTAAAGAAAAGATAGCGTCTCGTTTCGATGGGATTCTGGATAGGTGATTCAATGGTTTGATGGACGTTATAACGAATGGTGATACGATATGGCAGATCGGTAACCGTACACCTGGTATGCATAGGTGTAAGCAAATAGCTACTGAACAGTTCCTTCTTAGTGTATTTCTTACTGATCACAGTATCCTGCCAACCACCGAATGAATCCTTGGCCATGAACAGGTCTTTTTCCTGCTCTCCTACAACAAATTCATCAGAAACTACAAAGAGACTGTCGATCTGGATAGAGTCAAAGAGAGCAGCTTCATCAGTTATGCGATAAAGATTTTCCATAACACTATCATCAGAAAAAATCATGATATAGCTATCCATTCCAGAGTAAACCCGTTCTACTCGTGCAGTATCACTTTTCCCTAAAACATTCATTGAGCGGACACTGTCTGTGCCTTCAAAGCTGTAACGATATTCTGAATTATCCATAGCAATCAAAAAATTCAAAGAATCAATTGAAAAATCCTGAGTAACCCCAATTTTACTTCTAGCCCATACACCAATGAAAGTGCTGTCATAAGCTCGAACAACTGTATCACGACTGATGGTGAAAGTATTGTCATATTCTTCCAGATACAGTGGAAATACATCAACAAGGACTGTATCCGGCTCAAATTCGATCACCTGAGCACCGCTCCAATTAAGTGAATCTACACTTGCAAGATGCTCAGCTTCAGCCACAAGCTCACTTGCAAAATCAAAGACGTTACTGAATTCACCTGTCAACTTTTCGTATAAAGCCAAATTCATATCATCATATTTACGAAGATATTCATCAAACACGTCTACGTAGAATGTATCTGTGCTAGCTTCCACTACTTGCCATTTTTTGTAATCAGATTTCCGTTTCAAAGCGGTAGCAACATATTCCACAACCTCTATCGCTGACTGATTCCAATCCAGATCAGCTAAGTTCACAAATGTTTTGTAATAAGCCTGATCCAGACTGACTTTATTGAAATATTCAATGATGTTATCATGGATGTTAATGTTAAAGACGGCATCGGTGAGATCAATATCAAGATGAATGGAATCAACTCCAACGCCTGGTGATTCCAGTGAATCCAAGGCAACATTGATCACGTGATTCGCAATAGTTTCACTTGGTTCATCATACCCGGTCAGCATGGTGTAGAGAGTATTTCGACGTTTTGCCAAAGCGATTTCCATATCCTCAACCTTGATCTCAACCGGAATCTCAATGATCTCCTCACTGGTATCAGCATACATAAGGGTTAGGTAATCCGGCATAAATTCAAGCGTATCATTCTGGATCATAAACTCTGCCAACGCCATATTGTAAAGGGTGTCTCCATAGGTTGCAGAATCATAAGAGTCTATCACAAATTGTTTTTTTAATACCAACTTGGTTTTCTCAAGGTTTTCAGCAAATTTGAAAGGAATGATAAAATCGATTCTCACAGAACCATCATAGATATTGTTGAAATCAACCCGTCCGCTTAAAGCAGGGTTGATTTTGATGCTATCCAACACTGCATCGACCAAAGGGTTGGAGAAATCTGGATATCTGGTAAAACTACCGGTAAGCGCATTAAACATTGAGGTTTTGATGTTCTGATAAAGAATATCATACTTTTCTGATATTTCAAAACTGAGCATTACACTGTCTATTTCCAGTGACTGTTCCCCTGTATAGTTGCCCTGTTCAAAACCAGTTCTGACCGTGTCAAGGAATAGTTTGATGGATTTTGAATCCATAAAGTGATGGGGTTTAAGTAGTTTGAATAGTTCTAAATGCTGTTCTGAGTAAAACTGACGATATTCATCTGAGTAATTTACCGTAACTGAACGACCTGGCAGTGAAATTTTTTGAGGACCATAAAAACTATAGTTCGTATCACTTTCAGCCGCCAATAAACTATCCCTGACGCTATTTACAACAGTGACTAATTGATTTGGATCAGCAGTATAACTCTTTGCCAACTGATAATGTAACTTTTCAGCTAATGTGACCGTATTCATGCGAAATCGCGCTTCATCGCGGAGTTCATCCTCATAATCCCAAATGGTCTTCGGGAAGTAGATCACACTAACAAACAATGCTATCAATATTATAATTACAATTGAATTGATTCTATGGCTGCCAAAAATTTCTTTACTCACGAGTCCTCCTGGATTACTCTATCGTAACAAGGCCCTCAATCCGGGCATACAATTTTTCTCCGATCCCCTTGACGAGGATAATTTCTGCTTTATTCTTAAAAGGACCATTTTGATCCGTATAAGCTTTAATCCGTTTGGCTATTGCAGGTCCTATCCCCGGCAACTTGACAAGCTCACTTTCTCCGGCAGTATTGATATTGATCTTTCCATATCCTATCCCGGAAATTGCGGGTTCGATCTGCTCTACTTCCTCAGCCAAAGGGAGTGTATCATCTGTACTTTCAACAATCTGCAACTCTTCTGAATTGATCTGGGATGAGATCTCTTTAAAGCGTTGCTCCTCTTCATAAAAACGCGTCGCTATCGGTTGAGTATCAAAGTTTCGATTTCTTACTAATTTCAACACCGCCCCAACCCCCAGGGTGATAATTAAAAAATAAATAACTACGCGTTCTTGACGGGTGAAATTTAGCAAGTTTCCTGCTTCATCATAGTAAGGATTTTATTTTTCTAAAGATACTATTTGCACTACGTTGTCCGCTATAGTAGTCGGCCAACCTCTGATATATTTCACGCTCTTGTTTACTTGGCTTTTTGGGAGTTTCAACCTGAATTTTAACCATTTGATCACCCACAATGTGACTATTCAGGCGCGGAATTCCCTTCCCCCGCAATCTTAGTATTTTTCCGGACTGAGAGCCAGCCGGAATTTTCAAATTCACTTTGCCTGTGAGTGTGGGAATTTCAAGTTCAGTACCCATCACCGCTTGAGCCATATTAATGACGATCTCAAGATAGATGTTATCTTCATCCCGAATGAAAAGATCATGCTCTCTTTCATCAATGAGAATGATCAGATCGCCTTGTTGACCACCCCGACGCGCCTGGTTTCCCTCGTCTCGCAAGGTCATGTAATTACCAGCATGCACACCAGCAGGAATCTTGGCAGAAACAACCGATTCCTTGCGCTCGCGCCCATCTCCCCGACAATTTCGACACGGATGTGCGATCACTTCACCGGTACCATCACAATTTGAACAGGGTTGAATATTTACAAATTGACCAAACATGGATCGGGAGACCTGTTGAACCTCTCCTCGACCATGACAGACGGAACAATTTGATGTACCAGTTCCCTTTCGAGCACCGCTGCCTCCACATTCTGAACATTTCTCAAAACGTTTTACCTTGATCTTTTTTGTGATGCCGGTTGCGATCTCTTCCAGTGTAAGCGGCAATTTCACCTTAAGATCAGCTCCACGGGCACGACCTCTACTTCGACTTCCACCACCACCAAAAATATCACCTAGACCACCTCCGCCACCGCCGAAGCCATCCATAAAGATCCGCAATGCATCTGAGAGATCAACCCCAAATCCGCCTCCGCCAAAGCCTTCGAATGGATGGCCTCCCATCCCGCCTTCCGGAGCATGGCCGAATTGATCGTAATGGGCTTTCTTTTGTCCATCGCTCAGAATCGAATAAGCCTCTGCAGCTTCTTTGAACTTTGCTTCCGCTTCAGAATCACCAGGGTTTTTATCCGGATGATATTTCATGGCGATCTTACGGTAAGCTTTTTTTATCGCATCCTTTTCGGCACCTTTAGAAAGGCCCAGAACTTCATAATAATCACGTTTTTCCATCGTTATTGACTCACAACTACTTTGGCTGCCCGAAGAACCCGGTCACCGCTTTTATACCCCTTTTCAAATACTTCGATCACAATGCCAGATTCCTGGTCTTCAACAGGCTGCATCGCCATGGCTTCATGCAGTTCAGGATTAAAAGCTTCCCCCATGGGATCAAAGCTCTCCACATTATCGGTAACCAGCAAAAACTTCTTGATCTGTTCCAATACAAGCTTTACGCCATGCTGCTCACTATCCTTTGTTGCGTGCTCCTGTTCAAACTTTGCCGAACGCTCAAGGTTATCCACAATGGGAAATAGACCTATCAGTACTCGATCTTTAGCAAAAGCCAGAGACCGTTCTTTCTCTCGCTCAAGACGTTTTTTACCATTTTCATATTCAGCAACTACTCGCAGCATTTTTTCTTCAGCTGCCTGAACACGTACTTGCTGATCATCAAGTTCTGATTCGATCTG
>JAYEKW010000134.1 GCA_034716895.1 Candidatus Neomarinimicrobiota bacterium | reverse complement strand
CCGGTATACCTACTACTCCTACATGACAAATGGATTTTAAAGTCCCTATGGGGATTCTGCCTCAAATTCGTATCGATATCAAACTAAACGTTGAAAGAGTCCTATGAACTAGGCTATTAATTCCACGTCTGGGAAACGTTTGAAGTTTCTACTTTGTGCATGGTTTAAAAAGGCCAGATAACCGGTATTAAGACAGAAGCTATAATCCAAAAAATGAGGTTAAGAGGAGCTCCTGCTCTGATGTAATCAGTAAACCGATACTTTCCAGGTCCATAAACCATCAAGTTAGTTTTATATCCAATGGGTGTCATAAAACTGGCTGAAGCGGCATAACATATGGTAAATATCAATGGCCTGGCATCTATTCCAAGATTGTTGGCGGCTGCAATAGCTATCGGTGTTAATACGATTGCTGCTGCATTATTTGATATCAGTTCGGTGCTTAAACTCGTTATGAAATACAATATTGAAAGCAGAGCATATGGAACAAGCGATTCCGGGAACAGATTGGCTAAGAGAGTAATGTTTTGTCCAATGAGCAGAGCTGCCCCACTTGTTTCCAGTGCGGTTCCAAAGGGAATGAAGGCTGCGATGAATACTATCACAGACCAATTAATTGCACCATAAGCTTCCCGGGTAGAAATGTGTTTGGAAACCAATAGTAAAAACATTCCTGAAAAGGCTGCTATCATAATATCTACGAGACCCGTGGCCGCCAACAACATCATTATCGGTATGACAATTACTGCCAACCAACGAATCTTCTTCTTCCTCAGATTAACTTCATGATGTTGTAAGATAATCAAATCAGGGTCATTTCGTATTTCAGCAATACGATCCATTGGCATGAGCATAAGCATGGTATCAGCAAACCGCAACCGGATATGAGCAATCTTTTGCTTAAGCATCTCACCACGACGGCCTATAGCCAGCACAAAAGCGCGGTACTTCCGACGGAATTCAAGTTCACTCAAAGTTTTACCAGCAAGACCTGACTCAGACCCAACAAGTCCTTCTACTAGTACATTATCACCCGCCTGTAATTCTTTTTCACTTAATTTGATATCTGTAAGAGCAAGCACCTTTTCCTGCTGATGAAACTTCACAAACTTTTCAACACTGCCTTTTGTCAACAGGGTATCTCCTGCCTGAAGGATCATATTGCCAATATCTGAGGTTACCTGAATACCTTCTCTGATAATTGCAAGAACTGTAATTTCGTAGCGTTCATTTATCTGTTTTTTCCGACAACTTGACCCGATCAAAGGTGAACCTTCTGCTATTCGAAACTCAGTCAGATATGGTGCCATATGATATTTACCTACCAGAGTACTGACCGGAGCTCGAGATGGTAGGAGGCGTGGTAAGAAAACAAGATTGTAAACTGAGCCAACCAGTAGAAAAATGATCCCCAGGGGCAAGAATTCAAACATTCCCAAAGGCTTCAGGCCGTGAGATTCTCCAACTGAACTTACCAGGAGATTGGTTGATGTTCCAATGAGAGTGATTGTACCACCATAGATAGCTGCATATGACAATGGGATCAGTATCTTTGATGGTGAAATTCGAAACTTAGAAGCCATCTGCATGGCCACAGGAATAAAGATAGCCACAGCAGCAACATTATTTATAAATCCTGAGAAGAGGCTTGTTGTGACCAAGAAAAGCCCCATCCCCAACCATCTTTGTTTATTCTCCAGGTCGATAAAGTATTGAGCTAGATTCTCCATCACTCCAGTTTTCACCAGAGCATGACTCAAGACAAACATAGCTGCTACTGTAAGAACAGCCTTATTGCTGAATCCGGCCACAGCTTCAGCACCATCCACATAGCCAGTATACCAGAGGATGAGGAGAAGACCAATTCCAAGCACATCAATGGGGATGACATCCAGGATTAAAAGAATCAGAAGCAGGATCATTATGGCAAAGATCCCTACAATGGCTAAACTCATAATTCTTCTCTATATCTCAGATCGTTGGATTCTATTACGTGATAACAGTTTGTCAATAACTGAACGATTTAGCTCATTTGCGTTACCTAGACTATCTAGTGTAAAAATGTCACTCATAATTGAACAACACATCTCCCAGTCCAGCGTGGAACGGTTCCAAAGCATCTTGCCCGGGAACTTGGTTATGATCTGGCGGGTGATGATAACCCCCTGATCCTGCAAAAGTAGTGATAAATTCAACTCGTTCCTCGTGTTGTTTTAACCAGTGATCTTGAAAAGCAGGCAGTATAGCTTGCTCCATAACAGGCTCCATAGCGCTAAAGCAATACAATGTGATGGTTCGAGGCTCTTCGATCCGGATCTGATCTCGACTGAACCAGAAAACGAAAAAGAATATTGGCCAATCGGTAGCCTGGGTCTTTCACATATGTAGGCTCAATACTTTCAGTTGACATGTTCATAAAAGCCCCCTCTTGTAGCGCATTACCCATACCGTTAAGTAAAAGTTATTGTATGAGATCTTTATGAACAAGAGAAATCGGGAAGTCACTCTCATTAAAGGCATGACTATTGATCTGTATTTGGGTATCTATTTTCCTCATGTTGGAATAATCAGATGCAGGTTGTGACACATATACGCCAGCTGGCGGATACGCCCCGGCAGGCACTACTCTATTGAAATGGAGGTGGATCGCCCTTCACACCGGCTTCATTGGACTTATAACCCAACTTGTCACGTCGTAGCTGAGAGCGTGGAAGGTCGCAGGTTCGAAACGGAACGAGGTTTCCTGCCTGCCACGGCGTAGCTGAAAGCGAAGATGGGCGGAAAGCTTGTGGAGTAAGACGCCTGCTTTAGTTCTTATTTCTGATTAATTTTAGCTTCTAGATCAGTCACAGATTCCATGATATCTTCCCATTTGGGAGCTTCATAAAAGAACATCTCCTCCATTTCAGCGTAGTCCAATATCAAATCCTTCATAACATGCTTTGGTGGGATCAACTTGAATGAGCGAGGCTTCAGATTCTCATCGTGTGCCCATCCTTGTTTATAGAGGTGGCGTTTGACATTCATGACATCCTGCATAAGATCCTCATTCTGTAGGGCTTTCTCTCTCACTTTATCATCAATATACATTTGATGAATATCATAGTAGTGTCTGGAGTTCCGTTCCTTAACTGGCCTACCCTCATCACGATGAGCGTTCGCGTGAAGAATAGTTATTTTCTCCCAGAATGTCCTTTCAGCTAGTATCGTCTCAACTTTGGTCTCAGCTACTTTGAACAATTCGGGATACTGTTCTGCAGTATAAGGCGTAATACTCATATTTTCACTTGGCCTTGATGCACCGACAGGGCCAATCTCAAGCAAAATGTAAGGCAGAAGAGATTTCTCAGTGAATGCCCGAGGGTAATCTATCTTGATCTGGTTATACGTACCCGGCACGATTTCAGCCGAACATACTCCATTCATTAATCCTTCAAGCTTTGGAAGAAAACTGCTTTTGAGGTAATCCAGTCCAGCTCGTCGAAGTTCTTCAATGAAATCTGTTCGTTGCCGAGAACTGCGTTCCGCTATTAGCGGTTGATCCGTCATCTCCTCTGCATCGATTAATAAATCAATATCCTCCGAGAACCGCTCAATCAAACCATATGCTTTTGATAGTGATGTACCACCCTTGAACTTGATGTACTTCTGAACATATTTGTCACCATACAATAATCCCAATAACCAACATACCCAGAAATCCTTCTCAATCACTTCGGGTTTCTGCACACGTTCTGCTGCTGCCTCGCTGAATATCTCCTTGCGCTCTCCATCGGATCGCTTTGCAAAATCATACATTGGACGACTCTAGACATACATTACGAATTCCGGAATAAATCCAGCCCGTTGCCTTTGCTGTATCTTTCAGAACGCGCGATCGAATCTCTGGATTCAACCATTTTCTTGTATGGTCAATCACATCAGGTGTTAGTCTATCCCTACCCAGTGAGCGAAAAGCTGAGACAATGCTGGCACTCTCATGATGCTTGAACCCAACATCTTTCAATTTGGTTGTCTTAAACCTGATGGGGGTTTTCCCTGCGATGAAGACCTTACTGGGTCCGTCAGATAAATAGACATACTTACTTGGAACCTGGGTAGATAATCCGAGCATATTTAATGCTGTTGGCCCACTAGGTTGTATACGCCAATTAAATTTCCGAGCGATAGCCTGGCTCACTTTGTCAATATCAGGACTCAAATACTTACCAAGTAGATCACTATACACGGGGTAATCATAAATACCGCGGGACACACGTCTAATAGTTCCCTTGTCCACAAGACGGTGAAAGGCGACATCAATTGCGGAACGGTTTCCTAGAGTAGCAAAATCTATTTGTGAGAATACCCAACCCCTACCACGGCCATATATTTTATTAAGTACTTTATTTTCAATGCTATACATTTTATATGTTCTCCTATCTTTGTAAGATATAATACATTGTTTATCTTACAATATCAAGAACTCTTTTACCCCCTGGGATTACCATGTAATAAACTCGATATCAGCTCCAATTTTACCTTCATGAAACCAAAGAAGACCCTAGTATACCTAGGTTATGGCACCAGGGAGTATAGTCGTCTTATCTTATTGTTATTATTGTATTTATATAGTTATTCAAAAGAAGCTTATTCAATTTGCAAAATATCACTCTTAAAAAAGGGGCATATACCACAGAATCATGTACCTATGAAATCCGGCAAACTGTTCAAATGTTTCTCGGCCAATTCAGGATTGGGATGAGTGTTTCTACTTCATATATCGACATTCGTTAATCGTATTCTGCATTCCTGGAGAGACTTTTTGCGTTGGTTACAGTGAGGGATACTCTCACTCTCCACCCTTCAATTTCAGATCAAGCTCGTGCTCATAAATATCGGAGATAGTTTTTTCCAGCCAGCGATTGAATTTTTTCAATTGTCTTTTCTTGATCCCGCTTTTGCGCCACTTGTGAAGAACCTTGTTGGTCTCCTCGATGATCTCTAACTCTGCAGGAAGCAGTACCTGGGCAAAACCGTTGCCCTCCTTGTTCATCAAAGGAGCCAAATTCAGATAATCACTTCCGTTCCCCCGGATATTCGGATAACAACGCCCTTTCAACTGCAGGGCGGCCTGATTCAAAGGGGCTGGTTGATCATTCCTGGAGATCAAAATACCCGGTAAATATTCAGCGTCAACCACCCATACCGGTGTTACCAGAGTAGCCAGTTGCCAGCCCAGAATGGTCCACATGGTGGTCAACTGAGGATCTTCACCCGGCAAAACGCCCTGGATGACCATGGTTGAGGCTGAGTTGTAACGCATCACATAATCACCGAAAGGAATAAAAGTCGTATCATTCACATCTGCAGGTAGTTCCAAATCATGAATATTCGTTTTCAGCAAAGAATGATTTAGATTTCGGGTCGCTTTTTCCAATAACAACTCCACCGAAAGTTTGCCACCAGCTAAGCTCTCACTGAACAAATCATTGGTGGTTTGTAATCGAATAAAGCCATAACCCCCATCTTTTTCACCCCGAAACGAAAAATTAGTTCGTAACAGATAGCCGTCCGGAGCAAGTTCTGAGTCACAGGCATCATACTTTTTGAAATCATAGTAGCCAGTCTCGTAATAAGCGGCTCCGCCCTGGGCATCGATGACTCCGAAATTAGCTGCCAGCCCCCATTTTCCAGAGGAGCTGTCCAGCAGTGTCTCAAAATCTTCCAGAGTAGCGCAAATCTCCAGAGCTCTGTGCATGAACAAGCCCTCCTGATCATCTGCAGCATCACAGGTCAGACCAGCATTGAGATTGTAGGAGGCTGTGTTCATGATGGAAAAGCCGGTAGAATTGCTCCCCATCCATATCTCGGCTCCAGTGTTATCAACCAGATTGGCGACCCCGACAAAATCGTAACGCTCACCTTCGATATAAACCAGCTTGTTCTCATGAAAACCGGTATCACGATGCTTCCAGAGTAGTGGACGGCCATCGCTGGTAGCACTGCCGGAGATCACTGCTGATGTGCAGGCCAGGGATTCACTAATAAAAACTAAACATAGTACCAATGGGAGTATCGCTTTATTCAACATACCTGTTCTCGTATTTTTTTTGGTTTGATCTCGACTGCAACCATACACTGCGCCGCCGAGTTTGACAAATCAACTGCTTAACGTTTCCCATAACCAGTATCTATGATCAAAGAGGGGCACTTTTTGGCTTCATTTGCCAAAACATCACAGCGTTCATTCTCAATATTTCCGGCATGGCCCTTGACCCACCGGAAATCCACTTTATGTTTTTCCAGTAAACTCAGCAGCTTTTCCCAGAGATCCACATTCTCTGCTAATTTACCATCAGATTTTTTCCAAGCTCTACTGCGCCAACGTTTTGCCCAGCCTTTGGAGATCGAATCAACCACATACTTGGAATCAGTATGCAGAATAACTTTAGAGGCTTTCTGCAAAGCTTCTAAAGCAACAATAACGGCCATCATTTCCATGCGATTATTGGTGGTTAATTCATATCCGGCGGATAATTCCTTACGCAGCTTCCCTTGTTGCAGGACAATACCGTATCCGCCCTTGCCGGGATTGGGTGATGCACCCCCGTCAGTGTGAATAATAATTTTCTCTCCATCAAGGCCAGGCCTGGATGTTTTAGCAAGATCATTGGTTTCAGTTTGAGCCTTGATAAGTTTTATCAAACCTTCATCAACTGCCTCTGACGCTGTTAGAACACATTCCCTGAGCCAGTGGATCGCCTCCAAACGACACACAAAACTTTTATACCTGGCTCCTTTGAAGCCCTTGACCTGCAAGGCAGCCTCATCCCAACTGGTGTATACCCCAGGCTGGTATCCTTGAAACACAGCATAGTACTTACTGACCTTTTTAGCAGCCACTCGGGTTATCCATTAGGAAGTATTTTTTGCAGGGTGATGATCACCAGAGGAAATTGAACAGAATAAAGCAGGCTCCAAGAACAAAGAATGCCCCAAAGACGCGGTTGTTTCGCACAACATATCCATCAAAACGATTATTCATCTGTTCCAGGGGCAGTAATAAAAGTCTGGTGGATATCCACTTATCGAGATAGGTGTTAACCGACTGCAACTTCTCGGGATTGAAGACCAACAACCCCCAGACTGGAATCCCCAGCATAATAGTCACTACCAATACCCAGCGTAAAGATTCCAGCAGGATCCCAATCCCCATTGCTGATGCGGTATTCCCCTGAATTACCATGTATTCATCTGATGTGGGAATCCGGGAATACACGAGATAAAGTGCCACGATGGATACAACCAACATAACCGTACCGATCAGTTGGTTGTTATTAAAGTAAAATGAGTTGGTATCTCTAACAATATCCAAGGATTTGGTGCTTTTCCTGGCCGAATACCATTTATTGCCACTTTTATTAAGACCTTCCAGGATCTCAGGTTTAAAAAACAGCAGAAGCCCCATAAAAAGGGCCATAAAGCCACCTACTATAAATAGAAGTTCAATAATCTCGAGATAAATGGCTGTCATCTTAGACCTCCTGAATGGGCATTATTTTAGAACTAGACTGTTGCGAATTTAGCACACTTCTGCCCCAATCCTACGGCTTGCTTGCAAAAAACCATTCTATTAAACCGGCCCATGTTATCCGTAAGTATATTTTACATATATAGCCACAAAGTCACTAAGGCACGATGTTCTATAAATTCCCAGAATGGCTCTTTGAGCCTTTGCTTGTCCGGCGTAGCTCTTCGAGCGAAGATGGGTGTCTTCGTGGCAAAAGAACTTACACTGCTGCGAGGTGATGACTCCTGATGCATACGGTTATCTCAGGCCAGCTTAATATAGTTGCAAAGAAGTGGGTGTACGAATTATTGATATCAGTTACCCATGTTTCGTCATAAGCATAAATATTTTCACTAACCAGCCGGAGGTTAACTGCATGATCAGGTGGTACATAATTACAGCTTTGAACTTTTACTTTCGGCAAACAACATTCTGTACAACTGATCACCACATCATTTTTTTTATAGGAATCAGTCACTTTCGAACGCATCCTGCACGCGCTTTTTTAACTGCTTAATTTTGCGGTGCTTCGAGTAGGTTAAGCACCCCGAAAGGACATATATGCGTAAAGAGAATTTTAGGAATATCGCCATCATTGCCCACGTTGATCACGGCAAGACCACCCTGGTGGATTGGATGTTGCGACAGAGTGGGATATTCCGCGAAAATCAGGAGGTTGCTGACCGGGTCATGGACAACATGGATCTGGAACGGGAACGCGGCATCACCATCAGTGCCAAGAATACAGCCATCACCTATAAAGATGTAAAAATCAACATTATCGATACCCCTGGTCATGCTGATTTCGGGGGTGAGGTAGAACGTGGTTTAAGCCTGGTAGACGGCGCAATTTTGCTGGTCGATGCCAGTGAGGGTCCCCTGCCTCAAACCCGTTTTGTGGTTAAGAAAGCACTTGAAAAGAATATCAAAATCATGCTGGTTATCAACAAGATAGACCGACACGACTCAAGAGTTAGTGAAGTGATCAATGAAGTATATGATCTCTTTATTGATCTGGATGCTGAAGACGACCAGATCGATTTCCCCATACTTTACACCATCGCAAAAGAAGGAGTTGCCCATCTCGAATTAGATGATAACTCCACAGACCTGCGACCTCTTTTTGATGCCATCCTGGAATATATCCCAGGTCCTGAAGCTGAGGACAATCACACTCCCCAGTTCCTGATCGCCAACCTGGATTATGATGCCTATGTAGGTCAGATCGCCATTGGTAGATTAAACAATGGCTCGCTAAAAATGAGCAAGAATTACTTGCTGGCTGGTGAACACAAACAAACACCGAATGTTAAATTTTCGGCGTTGTACACCTTTGAGGGTCTTCGTCGCCAACAGGTTGAAGAAGTAGTGGCCGGTGATATCATCGCCTTCGCTGGCATCGATAATATTGCCATTGGTGATACTATCACCTCCATAGAAGATCCAGCGATCCTGCCACGAATCAAAGTGGATGAGCCCACTGTCTCCATGATATTCTACGTCAATACCAGTCCCTTTGCTGGTCAAGACGGCAAGTATCTCACATCCCGCCACATTCTAGCCCGGCTTGAAAAGGAAATGCGTTTGAACGTTGCTCTGCAAATTGAGCAATTGAAGAACAGAGCTGATGCCTTCGAAGTTCGTGGACGTGGCGAATTGCAGATGGCTGTTCTGATCGAGACCATGCGACGGGAGGGCTATGAGTTCATGGTTTCAAAACCCCAGGTCATCACCAAGGAAATCGATGGCAAGATCTCCGAACCAGTTGAAATGCTCTATCTGGATATTCCTGAAGAATTCGTAGGGGTTATGTCAGAGAAACTATCTATCCGCAAAGGTCGGATGGTAAATATCATTAATCATGGCAGCGGCCGAGTCAATCTGGAATTCCGCATCCCTTCCCGTGGTCTGATCGGTTTTCGCAGCACCTTTATGACCGATACCAAAGGTGCTGGTGTGATGAATACCATTATGGAAGGCTACGCACCCTGGTTTGGCTCCATCCCCCAACGCAAGACCGGCGCTCTGGTGTCTGATCGGCCCGGAAAGGTGACCGCATACGCTAGCCTGAGTATGGAAGACCGTGGTGAATTGCAAATCGAAGTCTCGACTCCTGTTTATGGTGGTATGGTTATTGGCGAGCGTAATCGCCCCGGTGATCTTGATGTGAATATCACTCGCGAAAAGAAACTGACGAACATGCGCAGTGCCAATGCTGATGCAACCGTGACCTTACGCAAACCAAAACTACTTACCTTGGATGAGTCCATCGAATTCATCTCAGAAAATGAACTGGTTGAGATCACCCCTGATAATATCAGAATTCGCAAAATGGAATTGGATCCCATTAAAAGATTGTCCCAAATGCGTAAAGAAAAACGCCTGAGCGAGTAGTGCCAGATAACCCAGTAACGGAGCGCTAATATGGAATTTCAATATCTTCGAACCGGACATTATTTTGCCCAGGTCGCAAATGGCCTGGAAGAGTTGGCAGCAGCTGAAATCAAGGTTCTGGGAGCCACCAGTATCAGACAGCGCTTCCGGGGGCTATATTTTTCCGCAGATAAAGCAGCTTTATACAGGATCAACTACGGCTCGCGACTGTTGACCCGCGTCCTGGCTCCCCTCATATCTTTTGATTGTCACAGTACAAAGTATCTCTACAAGACAGCCCTGGATATTCCCTGGGAAGACCTTTTCTCGCCGGATCAGACCTTTGCTATTTTTGCGCAGGTCAGTAACAGCCAGATCACTCACTCCCAGTACGCTTCACTGAAGTTGAAAGATGCCATTGTTGATCGCTTCATGGATAAAGCCAAACGACGACCTGATGTGGATCCCAAATACCCACATATTTGGTTCAACCTGCATATTGAAAATAACAGGGCGGTTATCAGTTTGGATACCAGTGGCAGTTCCTTACACCGCAGGGGTTACCGTCTGGACACTGTGGAAGCACCCATGCAGGAAACACTTGCAGCAGCCTTGATCCAATTCACAGAGTGGACCGGTGAAAAAATGCTGATCGATCCCATGTGCGGATCAGGTACTCTGGCAGCCGAAGCTTATATGACTCTGACGAAACTCTCACCAGGCTATTTCAGGAAATCTTTTGGGTTTGAGCGTCTCCCGGATTTTGATCGCGGCCTCTGGAAACGGATCCGCAAGGGCATGGATAATAAATTCATGGTTCCTGACAGCATACCGATCCAGGCCTCTGACATTGACCCCAGTGCCATGCGAGTCGCCAAGCGCAATCTGGGTCATCTCCCTGGTGGTAGCGGTATCTACACCCACCGCAAAGATTACCAGCAAATTGGCAACACAGAAGGTGTCACCCTAATCATGAACCCGCCTTATGGGATCAGACTGAAACGGGGACAGGATCTTTCAGATTTTTACAAAGATCTGGGCGATTGGCTCAAGCAAAAATGTGCTGGAAGCGAAGCTTATATCTATTTTGGGGAACGTAAGTATCTGAAAAATATCGGCCTGCGTCCCGAGTGGAAAAAGCCACTGATGAACGGTGGTCTGGATGGACGTTTTGCTAAATTTGTGATGTATTGATGAGTTGAAAGTTGAAAGTTGAAAGTCGAAAGTCGAAAGTCGAAAGTCGAAAGTCGAAGGTCAAAGGTCAAAAACCTTCACGCTACAAACAACTTTTTATTTATGGCTCATCGTCAGAATGCGTACCTGGGGTCATAGGAAGAAGCGTCAAAGTGGTGAATGAGACCTAATTTATCTGCTAAAGAAATATCCCGAAGGCGGTGCATTGAGCCTTGTCGAAATGGATTAAATATGAATAGCTACCCGGCGTCGCTTCCAGCTATGCCGTGGCGGGCTGGGTGCAACCCGTAGTACATAGAATCAAGAAACAGATCAAACTCTGAAGGAGTTTAACCCTGTCAACCGAGACACCCAAATATTGTATCAGATCATATTCTCTGCACAGGATGATTTAATTGAATACGTTAAAAAACCGGGAGAAGCACGGTCAGAAACAATCATTTATTGAGGAACTTAGAGAACTTCTGATAAACCATGAAAAAGCACGCATATTTCATGAGGGCGTACAAAAGTTGCATTTCTTTATGAAATATGCTGGATAGAGTTTGATGAAAAATATTTGCTTTAGTGATATTCAACCCCTTCAGGGAATGTGGATCTGAGTAAAAGATGAAAGCTTCCTGACAATCCAACTAACGAGGTACGCATTTAGGGGATGAACCTTATTTATAATTTCTATACCAGTGCACAGGCTTATCTATCAAT
>JAYEKW010000133.1 GCA_034716895.1 Candidatus Neomarinimicrobiota bacterium | reverse complement strand
CCCTGAGCCTGCCGAAGGGAGCAGGTGCAGCCCACGACTTAAGTCGTGGGTTTCTGATATCCATTACACATAGTGATAACAAAATAAGCCCACCCCCAGAGGAACCCCTCTGGTCTGCGTTTCACTACGCTGCGACAGGCCCAGGAGGGAATTTACCAGCTCATGTTTGCTACGCATGCATTCGTAATTTTGTCTGATTCGCTGTGATAAAAAAGCCATCACATTGCTGCAATGGCTAATTCATAATTCATAATTCATAATTCTCAATTGGATTGTGCCCGAGATCCGGCGTCGCTCTCCGAGCTATGCCGTGACTTGTCCGGCTATGCATACAGCTGCGCCGGGACGCGCTGGAGTCATACCTATTTTTTTTCTTGACCAATACAATACCTAGAGTTCGTTTTCTTCGTTCATTTCGTATTAAAAAGAAAAGCCATCACATTGCTGCAATGGCTAATTCATAATTCATAATTCATAATTCATAATTCTCAATTGGATTGTGCCCGAGACTGGAGTCGAACCAGCACGTACTATAAGGTACACTAGGTCCTGAACCTAACGCGTCTACCAATTCCGCCACCCGGGCTATCAAAAAAGCAGGCTAATCTAATCCGACATGCTTCTTGAGTCAATCAGCAAAAATAAGAATGATGGTGCGATCAACAAGAAAGAGCGAACCCACTAAAACCAACACCAGCAAGGGCTGCAAAGCGGCTATTCTTATAGCTGCTAGTGGCCAGCTCTGCTGTGGTTTGTCCCATAATATCTTAAAGCTTTTCATAAAAATAACACCAGTGAATCCGTAGGCGTAGGGTGCCAGCGCTGGAGTGCTCCCCCACAAAGTCGGCATGGTATCCATCTGCCAGTGGATCAATTGATATTGTGATAGAAGCGCTTCAAAAAAGAAGGAAACGAAGATCATGGTCACAAAGATCAGTGGTAAATGCTGATCCCAGGACTTTGCGTGGAAATATTCCATACCGAGGTAACCATTACTCCACTCCCAACTGACATAACATAGATTCGGCCAGAGCAGCAAAAATACAAGAGGGATTCCCAGGATCGTGAGGTGAAAATCACCGTAGGTGTAATACTCACTGATCTTCACCAAAGCAAATTCCCGTAAGATGCTCATGATCAAACCACTGAACCAGAAGATCAGCATAAACTGAGTTGAGCGGGTTCTGGCAGCATGAAAAGTCAACAGACCGGTCATGAGGATCAGGGTTAATTCAATCAACCACACCATGTCCGCTGGCCTTGAGTTTTTTATTAAGTGACACGATTCCCAATATCATCATTGGAATATTGGAAGCGATGAGATCGTACCGTTGATTGATCAGTTCTGTTATGATCGCCACAGTGAGCAACAGATCGATGGCCCCATAAGGCAAATAAATGAAAAGTAGCTTTTTTATATATATCTCAATGCTTCAGGTTCAATTTCGTTCAAGATCGATTCGGTATAAAAGCACTGCATTGTAGATATGGACGGCAAACAGATCACTACCAAGCTGGGTTAGTTTTGGTAATGAGTAGGTCCAGGTCCCAAATGAACTCCGATGGACAATGCGACCTGATTTGTTGACACCCTCCAGCTCAAAATTACGGAAGGCCTGCCGACCATCCTCTCTAAAAAACGATTCATATCGAAGATACAGGAATAAGCCCCACTCTTGCAGATAGACAGCATCACTAATACTGCTCAGATCGATGGGATGGTAACTGGCTGCTACCGTTCCATCACCAAGGTTAACTATTTTCAAGTCCTTTTCAGTGATCACAAAAGCTGCTTTTTGTCCGAGTAAACCGATCTTCCAACTTTTCCAGGGATATGTCTTCAGAGAGTCCAGGCGATTGAAAAGGGTCAATTCAGTTTCGCCACCCCGATCGATCTCCAGAAAATAATAGTCTGTTGCAGGCAAAGGCTGCATCCCGGCCAGTGTTCCACGAAACAGAACTGGATCAAGGATGACGTGCTCATCCTCCCACAATCTCAATTCTATGGTAGACGAATCCCTCTGCCCGGACTCAAGGCAGGAAACAGCGGTTACCATTGCATGCCGCGAATAGAGTTTAGTGGCCAGCGTGTAGGAGGTGCCTTCCTTTGCCACGCCGGAGCGACAGGAATTGATGTGGAGCAAGGTATCCTCAGCATTAAGCTCTAATACCCAGGGTTGGCCCTTCTCGGTGAGTAGAATGTTCCGATGACCAGTGATCTGATAGCTTAACTGCCCTTCCATCAGATCAACTGCATGGACGATGGTATAGTCCGCTTCCCCCTTTTCGTTAAACATTTGAAAGGAATACAGCCGTTCCTGCCGATCGATCCGGATTGAGGGGTTTTCCTGGATCAACATAAATCCGTGCTGCAGCGGATCCATCACAAACCGATCTCCTGGAGTTCGGGCAATCTTTCTGACCTGATTACCAGTACTATCATAGTAAACTATTTCAGTATTTGTCAGCACGAGTTCAATGGGAAACCCGGTGCCATCCGGCCGGAAATAAACTGCTTCCAGCTGTGAATCAAAGGTCCATTGGGCATAGGGTTTGATCTGCAGAGTACTGGCCTGGAGACCAGCAGAAAGTGCCATGATTAAGAAAATGAATGTTGATAACGGTTTCGATCTCATTTCAATAGCAGCAGTTTCCTGGTAGCGCTCCAGCGTCCTGATTGATTGATCCGCACCAGATATGTGCCGCTGGCCAGCGTTTTTCCCCGAATGTCAGTAGCACTCCACTGATGGGTATATGACCCTGCGGACTGTGATCCAAAATTGTGGTGATACACTTCTCTACCGCTGATATTATAGATCAATAAATCCACTTCACCGCTCTGATCCAGTGAATAGCCGATATTAATTGATGCATTAAATGGGTTTGGGTATATAGCTGATACACAGAAGCTTAGCGGTACCTGTGATTCATCTATGCTGTTCATTCTAGCGAAATAGAGGAATACGCGTTCCAATAGGTCTGCTCGTGAAGCTGTCAGCTCAATGGTTTCAAAAGGGAACCCCATTACAAAGCTGGCCGAGGTGTCATCGCGGTAACTAACAGCTGCAACAAGTGAGTTACCGTACTGGAGAGCAATCTCCCCACTAGAGGAAGGTGTAAAATAGTCCGGCCAATCCTCGATATAGGGTGTTGCTCCGTAGTCAAAACTAATCCCGGAAAAATGGGCACCAACGCCGTTTACGTGCATGTTGCCAGCATTATCACCAGCATAATTCACGTGCAACACCTGGTTCAGAAAGGCTTGATCTCCAGTTGAACCGGCACTCAGATCATAGCCAATCTCTGCTCCGGATGCGAAAAAGTTACCACCATTTGTCAGGTAATTTGAAATAATGTTTTGCTCAGCAGTATTAAATGTCTCATCCGTGCGACTCTCATCTCCGGTGAACCAGAGCACCGTTTGATAGTCATTCAGATTCTGAGTCTGGATAACCCATTCATTGCTCACCGTGCTTATGGAAGATTCTAACCCGCTATTGACGACAGCATCTGAATAATAGCAGGCAAAATCATGATGATTCTGGGTCCAGGAGCCATTTGTGCGATCAAAACCATCCACGATCAGGACTGACGGTGCGCTACTGTTCAAGCGAACACCATAACTGTCCGACGGTTCACTCCGGTTGGGAATCGGAGCAGCGTCCACGGCAATCAGGCGAAATTTGATAATGGCATTCTCTGGGAAATTGGGAACCACGAAGCTGGTCAGATCAGCGGTGAGCACATCAGGTCCATGGTTGGAGCTCCAATCGCTGCCATTAAATGAGAATTCCAGGATATATCCGGCCAGATCAGGATCACCGGGTGAGGACCATTCAAAATAGAGATCCCCATTCACATCTGGACCAACATAGTTTAAAACAGGTTGTCCAGGTGGCAGCAGATCAACATCACTGATGTTCACTCTCACAAAGGTGGTATCCCAGTTATCTCTGGTGTCTGAACTCATGACCGACACAACATAGGGACCTGGTTCATAGAGGTCACAATCCAGGAATCCGTTTGCGCTAATGCGATTGGTTACGATGTATTTATAAATGCTGGTGCTGGATCCGGGAGCATAGACATTGTTAATATAGGAGTTCGAATACAGCTGGTCTGCCTCGAACCAAAAATGTGGACCAGCCAGGACTGTGTTGGTATCACTGGAGTAAAGCGCCCAGCCAATGGTGTAGATCCCATTATTCATATCAATACTGGACCACATGTCGGTGGTATCTGCTGCCTGGGCGACAATATCGACCCGTCCGCTAATACTGGAGGAAGGAAACTGTGAAAAAGTTCCATCCAACACAAATTGAATGATGGGTGAGCGAGGATGATAGGGGTCGTTGAATGGCACAAAGCCATTGGGTAGTAACGGATTGCCGGATGGATGACCACTGGCACCGCCCCCGTAATTCAGATGAATATGGGCATAGCTATCGGTCCACCCCACCACTGCACCCTGGCTAACTGAATTCCCTACTTGAAGAGCCGGGTTGTGATTAACGTGAACATAAGCAAAATCTTCAACCCTGATCCAATCTGATCCAATTCCGGTTACCTGACCGCCCATGATGCTTAAGACCTGACCACCGGGAGCCAGTGGAAGGTCGGTTCCACTGTGGAAGTGGTCCCGATTTTCACGACATTCGTCAAAGGTGGCTGAAATGCGGTGTTGCTGATTCATGGGTGATATGGGCCAGGGGAAGTTATGGATCTGAGCACTGAGAACAGATGGCAATAGCATTGCAAGGACAGGTACCATCAATAAAAGTGCCCTTAAGCAATTCGCACTATTCAAGTGTGATCCAGAATTTGCAGAGCAACGATCCAAACGTGGTGCAGGAAAGACCCGACTTATGGAATTCTGCACCTTAGCGTATCTCCAACCATTCGTAATTGGTGCCGATAAAGAAGTGATCCCCATCCGAATGGAGCTGGAATATCTTCGGGAAACGCGGGTCAAGTTGGATGCGCTGGGTACGTTTTGTTTCGGGGAAATAGATCTGGGCTGCGTGGGAATTACGTTTCACAAAGAAATCTACCGGTACCCTGATGACCGCCATTTGCCCCTGATCGTTGATGGACAGCCCCAACGAGACCCTATCTGCATGGTCATAATGGATCTGTCTGACGCGTTTTGTTTGCAGATCAAATAGTTGAATATCCTCATGGCTGCTAAGTGCTGCCAAATAGCGACCATTGGATGAGATCGCCAACTCGTGCCCGAAATTCTCATTGCTCCACAATACCTTACCTCTGGCAGAGACTTCAACGATAAGCGGATTCATCTTTTGGTCTTGTGGATCATAATCATAACCACTGATAAAGAGGCGATTTGCCTGAAAAATAAACTTCTGCAGGTAGCTGAAAGGCAGGATCGAGGTCTGTTGGTTGCGACCAGCAGCGTTGATTCGAATCATCAGGGCGGCCTGAGCAACAGATCCAGCACGCCCTGGTCGTTCTAGAATGATATAGCACTGATCATCAACCCATTGCAGATAAATGTTGCGTTCAAGACTACGATCCCCTTCACTTTCATAGAGCTGTCCTTCGGAGATCAGGTTACCAGCTTGATAAAGATAGATGTGTGCTCGAACCGGGTCTGCCAAAGCTAGAATTCCCTGGTCCGAGATCGCTGCTACCAGAGGCTTTAAGTCGGCAGAAGTTCCACGGGATACCTTGTAAACCAGCTCGTCCAGGCTATTCAAAACAAAATAATCCGAGGAACGTTGACTATTCTTAATCTGATCCAGATCCTGAAGCATACTTAACAAGCGATAGTCTGATGATGGCGAAAGATTAATGGTTGCTTTTGCATCGTAACTTGTTAGAGCTCTAATCTCTTGACTCACAACCTGATAGTGATGGTGTGTTGAAGTGTAATAAAGGGGCGTTCCGGCATGAACGGTCCATGAGCTGGCCGCATCAGTCAATTCGATGAGCTGGTTGAGATCAGCCCCCTGTGAAATTCCCATAACCAGACACATCATGATCAGAGATCTCTTAAATAAATTGCTCATTTCAGTTCCTCAAAAATACTATTTGCTGGATGTAATAGTGAAGTATGATATAACGATTTTCATGCGGTTAATATACACTACCGAACTGGAATTGACTTGATGTAATCAGCTATCCTGTGATCAGACGGTCCCAGGATAGCTGATTGCTTGAAAAACTAGAATTCCAGACTTAGACTGAACCTTCTTACATCACTGAGGATGCCCCAATCACCATAAGCCAGATCCAATTTGAAGCGAAGATCCCTGGTCAGCAGAATATTGATCCCCCCTCCCAGATTGAAGCGTTCCGGGGAGAACGAGTTGCCATCGTCATCGACATCATTCAGGTAAAAGGTTTGTCCGGCTCGTAAAAAGGCCAGATCCATGATATTAATCTCCCCGCCAAAACTAATGCTTTCAGCGTAGTTATTGGGATGGGCAGCATCCATGGCCAGGGTAAGTTTGCCATGGGGTATCTTGAACACATCTGCAGCCACACCAACCCGGAAGGTCAGCGGCAGGGACCAATAATCTGTATCGAGGTGACCATTGATCTTGGAATTGTTTCCTTCCTGATCCGGTGCAATATCGATCTTGAGTAAGGTATCATCACCCTTGAGCTGCATTTTGTTGCCAAAATTGGTGACACTCATCCCGATCTTCATATCCTTGAACTGGGTTCGAAAAGTGGTCCCCAGGTCAACGGCTACTGAACTGGCTTTCATATGCCAGATCTGTTCTTCGATGTATTTGACATTGGCTCCAAAAGAGAAGCGATCGGTAAAGCTACGCCCCCACCCCAGCGTTGCACTAAAGTCAGTAGCACCAAATTTTTCACCGGTGCCTTCCGGCTTTTCGATGGTCCGCACATCCATTTCTTCCACAGAGATACTGGTTAGCGCTACACCAATCGTTCCCAGGTTTCCCATGGGAAATGCGGCTGATACATTATTAAAATCGATACCGGCCAGCCATTTTGTTTGAATAAAACTGACTTCGCTCTTATTCATCAATGCCAAGCCAGCAGGATTCCAATACAGGGAGTGAACATCATCAGCAACTGCTACATAAGCATTACCCATGGATGTTCCTCTTGCTCCAATGCCGATCTCCAGGAAAGAAGCCGCTGTGGTGCCCCGTTTTGAAACGGCCTGGAGATTAACTGATACTAACAGGGTCAGGGTCAGCAAAACAATACGACGGGTTATCATTGAATTTCTCATGTTTGCCTCCTATTTGATCACTGCAAATTTACCAACGATACTGCCAACATCCGGAGCATCGATGTGGAATAGATAGACACCATACGCTATCTCGAGTCCATCACGAGACAGCAGGTTCCATGATTCTACTCCGTCCCATATATCAGAGTTATGCTCCAGCGTATTTATATATTTACCACTGATAGTATATATCTTGATGGTGCATTCCGGCGGCAAATGAATAAAATCGATCTTACGGATTCCTCGTCCCGAATCATAAAGATGTTGAGGTTCCCAGGACGCAGTTACGACATAGGGATTGGGCACAACCGCTATGTTTTTCAACAGACTGACCGGTGCATTCACATCCACGTCACCACCAACAGCATTGAAGGCCAGAACATCTTTCGCTGAGAATGGTTTGCGTGATTTGATAATGAATTGATCACCTGGTGTGGGAGCCCAATCTTCCCATTGCTGGTTCTGGTTTCGGGCAACTGAGTTCTCTGTGCCGATCCAGATCGTGCCATCTGCCATTTCGGCTACGGTCTTGATCTTATTTGTGCCGAATTCAGGGACATCCTCCTTGGTATAGGCGATGTACTGGGATCCTGGAGCAGCATCAAGATCAACGATGTTGTAACCATCCTTGGTAGACAGGTGAATACGCCCATCCGCTGCAACCATGACATGCTCCACCTTCCTATTCAACAAACTATCTTTATTGGAATAGACAAAGGCACTATCGACGAGGTCGTAGATCACCAGGCCTTTATCCTTGGTGCCGATATAAAGACTATCACCAACTACCTGGAGGGCCAGGATCTTATCAGTGGGCAATTCAGAATTATCCTTGTTCAGATACCAGAAACTGCTGTCAGATGGATTATAAAACTCCAGACCTTCAGATTTGGTACCCACGACGATGGCTCCGCCACCCAGGTCAGCCAGAGCCAGTGATTCGTTCTGGATGATCCCGGTCAGGATAGTATCTCCTGAAACGGTCTTAAAGGTATCGGCAACAAAATCAACATAGGTTATGGCATTTTCGGATAATATTTCACCTACATCACTGCGATGCCAATCCCAACGCATGAGTCCTTTTAGCGAAATGGACCAAAGGATTCCTTCAGAATCTTCCAGAACCTGATTGAAAACCAGAAAATCTGTCTTGACCTCATCAGGGTTTGCATCCAAAATGATCAGATCGATGGCATAATCAAGCCAGCCTAAATCAGTATGAACATTCAATCCATTTGAAGTTCCGACTAACAGACGACCGCTGTTATCATAGTTCAGATTTCGAATATTGTTGGATAGCAGACCTTCCTCTGTTGTGATGTTAGACCATGTCTCACCATCAAAGACACCCAAGCCATGATTTGCTGTGGCAAAAGCCACGAGGTCATTCCATTCGGCTATGAAACTCACATCACCAACCTTGGCGTCGGTGACCAGTTTCCAGGTCACTCGCATGTCTCCTCCAGCTGTGACAATAGGATAGATCACAGCTCCCGGTCTAATGATCGTATCGGTGACAGCCGTGGTATAAATAAAATCCACAGGGAGATCATTGGTCAGATCTTCCAGATGGAAGGCAGTCGCTTTGTTATTGATAGAGGTATCCGTGACCACGGGATCAATGGTCAGGAGATAATCAAACGGCACCGGGATAAAATCTACTGTATTGTATTTCTCCTGAGTAATATTAATGTCAAAATTCAAGCCTGAAGTCGTCCAGCCTGATTCTGCTTCCAGCAGGACTATTTCATCGTTCTCAAGATTAATTCTAAAACCTTCTGTGACCATCCCCCGACCTTCTCCACTAAGATCGGTCTGATCACTGAGCAAAACATCACCAGTGGTCAGATTTTTGAGCTGGAACGAGCTGGTCAGTTGACTGATCTCATCAATATCATTGGCATCGATATTAGGTTCTCCAATATCTGGAATGGCATTGGCCTGCGTTCCATCAGGATTGGTGGAGGGATTCCAATTGTCTTGATTTGGGTCATTCCCCAGGTTAAGAGCTGTTTCTGAGCAGGGGTTGTCTGGGTCACCGGTTTCCCAGGCATCATCACAGCCATCGGCTCCTACATCTGAATAGATCGGCTCCCACCCATCCCAGATCCCCAGGGTTGGTAACAAGGTGAAACTGGTGTCAGGGATATCAACAAAGTACCTGAGATAGGTCGTATCCTGTGAACTGACAGTCTCTGTATCGACCTGTGTGGTGATGTAATAATAGCCACTAAAGAGAAACTGGGTCGTGGTTTGAGTAATGCCCTGAATGACATGACCGCCTCCCAAATTTACGATAAGCGTATCTGAATTTGGCGGGATCAGGACCTCCAGGGTTGGATTCAGATCAATATGGGTTGTATCATCAGTCCAGGTACGCCAATCCCCATCATTATCGATCTCATCTTCTGACCAATCACGAAAGGTGATCTCATATTGATCGCCATTGCGAATACTGGACGGATCGATAACACTGATTTCAAGAGTCCCTGTTCCCAGGGTAGTCGTATTATCAGCCACTATCTCCGGTGCTATATAGGCCATGGCAGGTGCGTTTGGCACGACCATAGCTGTATTGATATCAAAATTAATGGCATCACCTGATGCATTGATCTCGATCTTCTTGGTACATTCTGAAGGGGTAATGGGTGGTCTCAGATCAACATCAGAAATACCCCGTTCATAGAAATCATAATCATAGCCATAGTCATAAGCAACCACGGCATAATAGTAGGTTTGTCCATTCTCCACATCAGTGTCAGTCCAGGAGTGGCGCAAACCGGTATCGGTACCCATGTCCAGATGGATGCCATTCAAGCCGTAGGGATGCGGACCGGTCAGGCCATCGGCCAGATCAAATTGGGCAATGGGTTTATTGAAGGTCTGATTGCCATAGGTATCTGTGATGGTCCAGACTTCATTAAAAGCCGGATCCGTGGCCCGATAAATACGATAACCTTCAAAATCGTGACCATAGATGGGATCCATACTGTATTCTGCTTTATCATCCCAATAGAGGGTCACCTGACCATCACCAGGAACAGCAGTCAGTTTTGGTAAATTAGGTGGTTTGGCGAAGTTATAGTCACTATTGTATATCTGTTGCATGGTTTCAGAATTACGCAGAATATCCTCGTAATCATTTCCAAAGATCAGGGCAACTGCAAATTTGCGGTCCTCTTCCTGGGGCAGGGGGAAGTAAGCCGAGCCATACATAAACGTGATATCAACGGTTTGGGAAATGTTGGTGAATGATCCCGGAGCAAGCTGACCCCAGGTTACACCATCTCTGGTCAGATCAATTCCTGGATAGCGAGCAGCAGTAAAGCTGGTGAGTCCGATCTGATCTGATTCGTCATTATCGGTATATTCGAAATTCGGTTCACCCAGATCCGGAACCCCATTACCCTCGGTGCCATCTGCATCCGGTCCGGTGTATTCTCCATAGTTGGGCCCAACGCCATCGGCACCGATATCATCCACGTAGGGATTCCAATCGCCATCGTTATCGATGCCATCATCCTGTCTTTCATCGATCATGCCATCTTCATCATTATCGATATCGTCCAGGGGATTCCCAGGAGATTCGAGGTATTTCCAGCCAAAGTAGGCCGGGACGTAACCGCCATTCAGAACTGACCACATGTTATGATCCCACTGGTAGACGATATCATTGGCAGTTTCGAACCAGGCATCATCGTCATATTGATCGCCATCATCCCCTACATCAGCATCACCGTACATGCCAAAGACGAATTTCTGATAATCCAGGGAACTCATGTTTTTGATCCAATAAGTAAAGATAAGGATATCCTCAGCAGCAGGATGAGCCCATTGATAGCCACGCACTGAGACGTCCACTCCCAGACCGCGTTTAAGACCATCATAGATCTGATATTCAGTTCCAGTTGGCGATTGATTTGCATTCCCAATGAACGTCTTTAACCGTAATGTGTGATCACTGATCAGTGAATCGATTTCATACCATTTGTCTCCGGATACCTTAATGACATCCGGTCGCCGGCCACTGCGCACATCCAGGGCATCGGAACGATTGACATCCCGCACAAGGTCTTCAAACGAAGTATTCGCATCAAGCAGCATGGCATAGGCACCTGAATCGCCAGCCATGAAGGGAATGATCTCACCAGTGTGAAGGTTGTCATCCAGCAACATGGGATAGTGACTGAACTCATCATTATTGAAATCATCCAGGTGGAAATAGCTTTCCTGATCAGCCCGACTATACTTACCATACTGTCCAGCCCAGGCATTATCCCAATCATCTGGTAGATCCACCCAGCTCAAGGGCCAGGAAAGTGTGTCATCACTCATCGCAATCAGCGAATCATTGGAATTTGCATAACCCAGACGTGGTTCAAACTGCCATAAATAGTCACCTGAAGAGGGCAGATCGATAGAACTGGCCGGCATACCTTCACTGAGGATATTAATCTTTCCGCCACCCCTGGTGTTGTCTACTTCTGCAGCAACAATGGGTGAAAACTCAGCCAGATAGGAACGACCTGAGCCAATGGGGTAGATCCCGCAATCGTAACGACCTGGGGAATTTCGCCAATCGGCTATGGCACCATAGTTGGAAAATCTGGTCAATATTTTGTTGCCATTATGAATTGCCAACCGTCGATTCCCGTGTCCGTT
>JAYEKW010000132.1:2191-11904 GCA_034716895.1 Candidatus Neomarinimicrobiota bacterium | reverse complement strand
TTGCTGTTCAGCACATACTGTTATAATTAATACACATGCAACTGTACATTCAGTGACTGTTAGAGATTTTATATTGTCAGAGTTCGACAAACTCTGTTTGCTGCGACATAATTGTCGGTAAATACTGGTTTTAAAACCATTCGTGCAATTAGCGTAATTCGCGGTTTGTCTTCTTGAAGTGGTCGATGTAGGACTCGAACCTACGACCTCCCGGATGTGAACCGAGCGCTCTAACCAACTGAGCCAATCGACCGTTAAATCGCGATTAATATAAACGAATAGAAGCAAAACTGAATATTGAATATCAAACAAGGATTGAAGACTGTGCGAAGTAGTGAAATACTTCTTTATTCGAAATTCCTTATTGGCTATTCTGCATTCATAATAAATCCATCCAGGCCGAGCGTATCATCTCGATGGCCAGGGCTACCAGTAGCAAACCCATGATGCGACTCATAATTTCCAGGCCTTGTTCACCGATGAATTTCTTGATGTAGCGAGCATAGTACATGGCTACCCAGAAGATCACCAGGTTTACCAACATTGCTAATAATGGAACCCAGGGACCGTATTGAGCTACCAGAAGAATAATGGCGGTAATAGCACCTGGCCCTGCAATCAAAGGCGTAGCCATGGGAATTACAATATCTTTACTGTAATCCTTGTCCTCCCCTATTGAGATATTCAAAACATAAAGTAATCCCAGCAGAAGGAGAATGAGACCACCACCCACCTGGAAGGAAAATATGGAAATTCCAAAAAACTCCAGAACGCCCTCGCCAATAAAAACAAAGACAGTTAACAGGATAAATGAAACCCTGATTGCTCGGTGGGCACTCCGTTTGGATCGTTCTTCGGAATAGTCTTTGGTCAAGGTCATGAAAACAGGCAGACCACCAAAAGGATCCATGATCACCAGCAGGGTGACAAAGGCATGCATAAAACCATCAAAATCCAAGATCATGTTGTTTCCTTCCAGGCATTTTTTGTGGCTTCTATCGCCAACTTTATCATCAGTTTTGGAACAGCAGTGTGTATCTGTGTTGCTCCTAATTTTTTCAACAAAACAAAATGCAACTGAGTATTAGCTACTTTTTTATCCCGGCGCGTGGCTTGCTCAATGGCATCTGCGTTCAGTCTGTCAACGGTTACTCGCAAGGGAATTCTTAGCAATACACGAGCCAGATCAGCCCAATCCCGCTCCGCGAATTGCCCGACTTGATTGGAGAGCCAGCCAGCACCATACATGCCCAGAATAACAGCCTCACCATGACGAACCTCACCATAGCCCAGAGTGGTTTCAATGGCATGTCCCAGTGTGTGCCCAAAATTCAAGATCCGTCGCAGATCAGTTTCTTTCTCGTCAGCTTCAACCACTTCAGCCTTAAGTTCACAGCTGCGAGTGATGACCCGAACCAGAACATCAGCCGGAGTTGAATTCAACAATTCATCCATATTTGAGGTCAGAAACTCAAAATAATCGCGGTCTAAAATAGCGCCCATCTTAAGCATCTCAGCATATCCGGATACCCGATCCCGCTGACCAAGACTGACAAGCGTACTCACATCCAAGACCACCAGATCGGGTTGATAAAAACTGCCGATGAGATTTTTACCACTACTATGATTAACACCCGTTTTACCCCCAACAGCAGCATCCACCATGGCAAGCAGTGTGGTGGGGATATGGATCAGTTTGATCCCCCGGTACAGGATACTGGCCACAAAACCACCCAGATCTGTGGTTACCCCGCCACCCAGCGTAATAATGGTTCCGCTACGCTCCACTCCCTGTTCGATCAGGGCAGAAATAACCTGCTCAGCCGAAGCCAGGGTTTTGTATTCCTCACCATCAGGGATCAAAATAGTTCGGGTCACCACTCCAGCAGTTTTAAGACTCTCCCGTAATGCTGCTCCATAAAGTTCATTCACCTTACTATTGGTGATAATACCTACGGGACCGGATGCATCAATGCTTTCTAATAATTGTGGCAAATCAGACAATAGATCGGCACCGACAAGCAGCGTGTATTTGCCCACCTGGTGAGCGATTTCTATGCGAATGGTTTCAGGCATACAGCTCTACCAATTGATGTACAATGTCTGTGGCAAGCACCTCTGGCAAAACACCCCCGCTGCTAATACGAACCCTGGCAGCTCTGGTATAGGCATCCCGACGTGCCAGCAGAATTTCATTGAGTTGCACTAAGGTATCCTGACACCCATTCAGCAGAGGACGATTAGGAGAATGCTCCAGTCGTGCTGCTGCTTCAGCCGGCGAGAGATCCAGCCAAACCACTGTTTTATCCTGGAGAAATTTCAGATTCTGTTCCTGTGTGACCACTCCCCCTCCACAGGCAACAATGGCATCTTTAAGGTCACTGGTTTTTTCTAATAGCTGTGACTCATAAGTACGAAAATGCGCTTCACCCTGTTTTTCAAAAATACTGGAGATATCCAACCCGGTCAACACCTCGATCTCATGATCCAGATCAACAAACTGCCAGTTTAAGATCGTGGCTAAAAATTTGCCAACCGTACTTTTCCCGGCACCCATGAGTCCAATCAAATAAATACATCTGACACCTGATGGCATAACCATACTCATACCCCGGTTGCCGCAATATGGGTTCTGATCTGTTCTAGAGAATCACCGCCAAATTTTTCCAGAATGGCATCGGTGAGAACCAGAGCCAACATGGCTTCACCAATTATCGAGGCAGCCGGAACAGCACAGGCATCTGTCCGCTCTTTGTGAGCCACACCTGGCTCACGAGTCTGTATATCTACCGAGCGCAGGGGACGCGCCAGAGTCGGGATCGGTTTCATGCTGACCTGGATCCGAATCATTTCACCATTGGACATCCCGCCTTCGATTCCACCAGCATGATTAGTGGTCCGCCTAAGTGTGTTACCTTCTTTAATGATCTCGTCATGAACAGCGGAGCCTGGTACTGCTGCCACATTAAGACCATCACCAATGTTCACTGATTTTATAGCGTTAATGGACATCATGGCAGCGGCCACACGGGCATCCAGTTTACGATCCCAATGGGTGTAGGTGCCCAAACCAACGGGAAGACCTGAAGCCAGCACTTCAAACACACCACCGACTGAATCGCCCTGATGGCGGGTCTCATCAATATGATCGGTCATTCGTTGGGTGACAATTTTGTCCAAACAACGGACCGCTGATCTGTCAGCCCAAATGTTTAATTCAGTTAGCTCTGTGATAGGCGCAGAAGGCGCTTTTTCAGGACCAATCTGGATGACATGGCTGGCGATCTCAATTCCCAATTCCTTGAGAAAGGCACGACAAACCGCCCCCAGAGCAACGCGCATGGCTGTTTCGCGTGCGGAGGAACGTTCCAGAACATTACGGATATCTGTGAAGCCAAATTTTTGGACACCAGCCAGATCTGCGTGACCTGGTCGCGGTAAGGTAACTTCAGAAACGACACCGTCAGGTTCAGTATGGGACATGATCTCATCCTGCCAGTTTTCCCAGTCACGGTTTTGAATCCAAAGCGCGATAGGAGAACCCAACGTTTTCCCATGGCGCAGACCGCTGAGAATTTCAGCATGATCCTGCTCGATCTTCATGCGACCACCACGACCGTGCCCCTTTTTTCGTCGGAGCAACTCCACAGCAATGGCTTCTTCAGAGAGGGGTACTCCTGCTGGGAAGCCTTCCAGAATTCCGGAAAGTCCTTTCCCATGGGATTCACCGGCAGTTAGAAATCTTAAGTGCTGTAACATGTTCGTAATTCCAAACTTAATGAGTTCTTTGAAAAACTCTCTCGCATGCAAAGGCGCAGCGTTTTTATAAAAGTTATATGTCTGTGCATAAATAACCCTTGCGTCTTTGCGAACATTGCGAAAGTCTTGTTTGATCGGTTCGTTTCATCATTCGAATTTTCGTTTGAAACCGGTGATCTTGTTATGCACTGCCTCACGCATTTTATTCATCTTGATTCGGCTCCAATCCTGGGGTCCAAACCAGATATCCACTGAGGCCATGGCTTGATAGAGATACATATCCAGTCCAGAAACTGTTTGACAATCAGAAAAGATCGCTTCGGACAACAGCCTGGTATTCAGCGGACTAAAAATCGTATCAACCACCACTTCGATTGAGGCTAGAATATCCCCATCAAGGGGCGTTTCCCTGGTTTTGGGCTTCATCCCGATGGGGGTGCAATTTATCAGGCAATAGGCATCTTCAATAGGTTCAACAGCGGTCTCATCCCAGGCACAACCCTGAATTTTCATTCCCTCTGCTGAATTCCCCAAATCTTTGATCAATGTTTTGGCTCGCTTTGGGTCACGGGCTATAACCGTGGTCTGACCGGTACCGACGCGCGCTAATCCAAATGTAATGGCTCTGGCAGCTCCCCCGCTCCCCAGAACAACAACCTTTTTTCCTGCCAGATCCACATTGGCGGCTTCCAACGATTTAACAAAGCCATACCAATCGGTATTAAAGCCGGTGAGTTTCCCAGCATGACGACGAACACAATTGACTGCACCGATGGGAGCAGTACGATCATTAATCTCATCCAGATATGGAATTATGGCTGATTTGTGGGGAATGGTCACATTAAAGCCATCCAGCTTTTTGGCAGTTGGCAAACCTACCCAGCGTTCGAGACCATCTGCAGGTACTTTTATCTTTTTATATTCGCCATCCAGACCTAATTGCTCATAGATCCAGCTATGCATGAAGTCACTTACACTTTGTCTTGTAGGATCACCAATTACTGCAAATTTCACTTTGTACTCCTGGCTATTTTGCTCAACATTTTCCGGTAGGTCCGGTAACCTTGTGAGGGTTTAGAGCCTTCGAAACATTATAGTATCTATTCTGATAGCGATCGCAATTCATCAAAAAATCCTGGATAGGAAATATCCACACAAGCTGAATTATCCAGCTTTGCTGTTTGATCACTAATGAGGCCAGCCACTTCCATGCTCATGGCGATCCGATGGTCAGCATAAGTAATCACATCGCCTCCTTTTAGACGCGTGGAACCTTCAATACTGAATCCATCGGGACGTTCAAATATCCTGGCACCCCAGGCACTCATATTGGTGACAACTGCAGTGATGCGGTCAGATTCCTTGATCCTTAACTCTTCAGCACCATTAACCACAGTTTCTCCCTGCGCCTGAGAGGCCAGCACTGCAATCAGGGGCAGTTCATCAATAAGATTGGGGATGTGTTCCGGGTGAATGGTAATGCCCTGAAGCTTGGAATGACGAATGCGCAGATCTGCTATAGCTTCACCTTGACACTCTTCTCTATTGGCAATAGTGATATCCCCACCCATTTCCTGAACAGCATGGAGAAAAGCGATGCGAGTTGGATTGATCCCTACCCGCCGAATGGTCAGGTCAGAATCGGGCACCAGCAAGGCCGCTGTGATAAAAAATGCTGCTGCTGAAAAGTCACCAGGAATAGAAAAATCCATGGCCTGAAGGGGTTTTGTTAAGGGTTTTATGGTAACATCCCGGCCCTTGATCTTCACATTGGCACCCATGGCTTTCAGCATTTTTTCAGTATGATCGCGACTGAGGGCCGGCGATTTGACCGTGGTTTCACCTCTAGCATGCAGGCCGGCCAACAGGATAGCTGATTTCACCTGGGCGCTGGCGTAGGGCAAACAATAATCCAGAGCCCATAGATCGCGACCACTGAGCATGACTGGCAGAAATTTTCGTTCCCGGGCAGACACATTGGCACCCATTTGCTGCAGAGGTCGAAAAACCCTATCCATAGGTCGTTTACTGAGAGAATGATCTCCGGTGAATTGGACATGCAAAGGGTGAGCTGCCAGGAGACCCAGCATTAATCTGGCAGTTGTACCGGAATTTCCACAATTTAGAGCACGTTCAGGTTGACTGAAGGGTCTTTGGCCACCTCCTTGAACATGAATTACTCCATGTTTTTCCTCGATCTGAATACCGCAGTTGACCAGGGCTTCTCTAGTAGTATTTACATCAATACCTGGATTTAGATTTTCAAGCCGACTAACACCATCTCCCAGAGCGCTAAACATGAGTGCCCGATGACTGATCGATTTATCACCGGGTAATTTGAGTTCACCTTGTAATGCCATAGTGCGATCCTTTACTGGATCAGTTGAGTTCCTTGCCAACAGCTCTAGCTACCAAGCGGATCCGATCCATTAATTCCTGAAAGTCAGCTGGCAGTAATTGCTGCGGACCATCGCTGAGGGCCATCGCTGGATTCGGATGGACTTCCACCATCACGCCCTGCGCACCGGCAGCTACTCCAGCTAACGCCAGGGGTAACACTTTGTGACGTTTCCCAGCGGCGTGACTGGGATCAACAATAACTGGCAAATGGGATAATCGCTGGAAAGCCGGAATAGCACTTACATCCAGAGTATTACGAGTGTGATCCACAAAAGTCCGTATCCCACGTTCGCAAAGAACTACATGGTCGTTCCCTTCATTCAAGATGTACTCGGCTGCCAGAATAGTCTCTTTTATGGTGGCAGACATACCCCGTTTCAACAAAATCGGTTTTTGAGTACGGGCAGCCGCTTTTAAAAGCGTGAAATTCTGCATATTACGAGTTCCGATCTGAAGCATGTCAGTATATTCAGCAGTAACTTCCAATACTTCAGTATCCGTGACTTCAACCACTGTGGGAAGACCAACTTCAGCACTTACCTGCTTGATAATTTTAAGCCCTTCTACTCCTAAGCCCTGAAAGGAATAGGGTGAAGTCCGGGGTTTGAAGGCTCCTCCACGCAGAAGATGACCTCCAGCCGCTTTGACGGCCAAACCCACTTCTTTTGTCTGTTCGTAAGATTCAATGGAACAAGGACCGGCAATTACGGCAACCTGATCTCCACCGATACTGGCGGAACCGACTTTCACAATGGTATCCTGAGGTTGCCATTCGCGAGAAGCCAACTTATAAGGAGTACTGATTTCTATCACATCAGAGACTTCGGGCAATGCCTGAAGATGTTGTTTCCCACGTAAGGGTTTGGCTCCCATAACGCCTACCAGGGTTCGGGATTCACCTGGAGCTGGCCGGGGAACATATCCCAACTTTTCAATCTCACGCTGAACTCTATCAATTGCCGCTTGAGAGGCATTTATTTTCATAACTACGATCATTGCTATTTATCCTTCTTCATGAGCATATAAGGTTTTGTACTGACTCTAATTATGCAACCTAAATCGAGGTTCCAGTTCGTTCGACCACCAGAAATAAAGTTTGATTATCTTTCAAATCCTGAATACCCCACTTGTTTACCGTTAGTCCATATATCGCAGCTGCTCTGGCCGGCGCGATCACAGCAGTCGTATGGGAATAGTCCCCCGCCTGTAATTTGCGAGCTGCTTCAGCAGTGTCTTCAGCTTCGATCTGGGGAATGCTGGCAAAATTAGCTTCTAAATATTTCAAGCACTGTTTTAAAGCCTGGGGATGTGACCTGACCTCGGTGATCTGATCTATTGTTACGCCGGGTTGCATAATGAGACATTGATTGACCTGGATATGAAACATGGTACGCACCCTGCAGCGGGCTTTTGCCAAAGCGTGGATACTCTCATGCACCACACCACCGCGAGCATTTTCCATGGCGATGATTCCACGGTCGATCTCGAAAGTTGCCAGCTTGACCATGACTTCCTGACTACTCAGGCATGGTTTGGTCTCGATATCACCCAACTTTTTATCAGTGATATAGTTAAGCGTAGCCTCCTCTGAGAAACTACCGGGAATGCCTTGATAACCGATGATCTCAGGGGGTGAATCAGGACGGTAGATCCTGGCTTTGACAGCATGCACGGAGCGTGAAAAATCAGTGAGCATCTCTGCTGTGTAGGGATTATAGAACTGAAGGTCATGAAACAATTCCTCAGTATCCTGGCAGGTTTGTTCAACAACATGATGCACCTGGCGAAAACCGTGGGTATCCACGGCAGTAGGTTGAATATCCATCCCCTTCATCACCCGTCCCATGAAGTGCGTGATTCCCTGAGACCGGGCAGCCTGGCGATCGTGTTCTTCTACACTGAGATCGATGAGACGACAACCCCAGGACTCAAAGATCTTCCGCCATAGATCTGCTTTTTCCCGGGGAATCCGGCTGGGACAAAAGACCATCCGCAAATCACGATCCCTTTTGTAGGAATCAGGTCCAAACATGGGGTGTGTATTCAGGATTTGAACTGAGGCGGGCAATGTTTCAACCATCCAGTCACGAATACTGGTCTTGACGGAGGCTACATCGACAAACAATTGGTCAGTATGGGTCAGAGAAACGATCTGCTCCAGGAGTGGAGGCATACTACTAATGGGAACTGCCAAAAAAACTGTATCCTGCTCCATGACTGACTTAAGATCCTGCCAGATATATCCGGCGGACTCTACTGATTCAGCCAAATCATGGACATCATTTATTACTAATTGAAAATCCTTGGATAACAATTCGGCCAGCAATACGCCGAAACGTCCATACCCGATGATCCCGATGGTTGATTTCTTTTGATTCAATTTATATCATTCCTTCAATTCTAATGATTTTATCAACCCCGCTAGTCTTCCTGAGGCCATGGGCCGAAGGATCTCCTTTGACTGCCACGTATTGCCCGGACAGGGAGATTCTTCAGTCGTTACGCTCTTTTAGAAAGACTAGATCTGGCGATGCCTTTAGCGTTAGTCTTTCTGCAAAGCATGGGCTCTATACCCGACTTCGCTCTACGAGCTTCGTCGCGTTTGTTATCGCGCTGCGCTTGATAACAAAAAAAACCCCCGTCATATGACAGGGGTGATTGTATTCAAATATCAAATTTAAACCATCACCCAGCTCGCGTAAAAAAATAATATGTATGGATCTGTTTCATTGTGGGCTGAATATAGAACCTTGTCTATGGCATTCAAAGTTGAATGAGCCGGGCATCGCTTACTTGGCTAGAGTTGATCTCATAAGTATATTTGCCTGCACTGGAGGATATATGTCCAAGTTTAAAGCATCTCGACCGGCCGCTGTTGCCGGCATGTTCTATCCGGATGATCCTGTTGAACTTCAGGAACAGGTCAATCATTATCTATATGAGGAACCCTCTCCCAGCACCCAGGTACCCAAGGCGATCATTGTTCCCCACGCCGGGTATATTTATTCCGGTAGTGTTGCTGCCGCTGCTTATCGTAGCATCATGCAATACCGCCATGTGATCCGCAAGGTGATCCTGTTGGGTCCTGCTCATCGGGTTCCCCTGTCTGGACTGGCTGTACCAACTGTTGATGAATTCGAAACACCCCTTGGTAATATCAAGTTGGACACTAAAACCATTTCCAGCCTGGTGAATGACCTTTCACAGCTTACGTTTTCTGATCTGGCTCATGCTGATGAGCACTCTCTGGAAGTTCAATTGCCTTTTCTCCAATCCACCCTGGCCAGTTTTCGCTTGATCCCCTTTGTGGTGGGAAATGCTACTGAAATTGAAGTCGCAGATATCATTGAAAAGCTCTGGGGTGGCGATGAATGTCTCATCGTTATTTCATCCGACCTCAGTCATTTCCACAATTATGACAAGGCGGTCCGTTTAGATGGTGAAACTGCAACTGCCATTGAAACGCTAAAGGGCGATTCCCTCCCGGAGCAATCAGCTTGTGGACGGATTCCCATCAGCGGTCTATTGCAGGTGGCTCGACAACGAAAAATGAG
>JAYEKW010000132.1:0-2091 GCA_034716895.1 Candidatus Neomarinimicrobiota bacterium | reverse complement strand
TCCGTTTAGATGGTGAAACTGCAACTGCCATTGAAACGCTAAAGGGCGATTCCCTCCCGGAGCAATCAGCTTGTGGACGGATTCCCATCAGCGGTCTATTGCAGGTGGCTCGACAACGAAAAATGAGTATCCAGCGTTTTGATCTACGCAATTCTGGTGATACATCTGGCGATAAACGGCAAGTGGTGGGTTATGGAGCCTGGGGGTTATATGAGTAACTTTTATAGGCCACAAATTTACACAGATCTACACGGATGTGAATTATGGCTTGGATAACGGATCGCAAGAAGGATCAATTGTATGATCAACAGGAACAAGCCAGGCTACTGCAACTTGCCCGTAGCTCTGTGGAACATGGAATTAGTCACGGTGGCGCATTATCAGTAACCATGAGTGACTACAGCCCGCATCTTAAAAAGCCCGGTGCTGCTTTTGTGACCCTGGAAAAACACGGCCAACTCAGGGGCTGTATCGGCTCCGTGGAAGCTTATCGTCCTCTGGTGGAAGATGTGGCTGAAAATGCCTGGAATGCAGCTTTCCGGGATCCCCGCTTTGGATCGGTCACCCACTCTGAATTACACCAACTCCATTTTGATATCTCTGTTCTCACAAAACCTCAGTCAATGCAGTTTGATTCTGAGGAGGATCTGAAACAGCAGATAGTCCCCTGGGAAGATGGATTAATACTGCGAGATGGTTATCACCGGGGACTCTTTCTCCCGGCTGTTTGGGAGAAATTACCCGATATAGACACTTTCCTCTCCCATTTGAAGCAAAAAGCAGGTTTACCATCAGGTTACTGGTCTGACAAATTACAAATTGAGCGCTTCTATAGCTTTGAGTTCGGTGATAATGTTTAGGTTGAGTTTAAGGCGAAATCTCTCGCAAAGGTACAGAGACGCTGAGGGGTGTTTATGTTAAGGCAGAGCATATTTATCATTCTTTACGGACTTAACGTTCTTTTCGGTTAACAAAATGACGAAACACCCCATATTCTGTGAACCTCTCGATGATGATCGGCTTCTGTGCACGCTGTGTCCCCGCGCCTGCAAGCTTGCTGATGAACAACGAGGGCTGTGTTTTGTACGACAGCGTCAAGGCGAACAAATTGTCCTAACCACCTACGGACGATCCAGCGGGTTTGTAATTGACCCGATTGAGAAGAAGCCCCTGAACCATTTTCTGCCGGGGACGCCAGTCCTTTCTTTTGGGACAGCCGGTTGTAATCTGAGTTGCAAATTTTGTCAGAACTGGGATATGAGCAAATCCCGGGAAATGGATATCCTGCAATCACCAGCCACACCGGAAGCAATTGCCTCAGCTGCTCAGAACCATGGATGCTCCAGTGTCGCTTTTACCTACAATGACCCCGTAATCTTTTATGAATATGCCGTGGATACAGCCATAGCCTGTCACCAGCTGGGAATCAAGACGATTGCTGTAACAGCAGGATATATATCTGGCCAGGCACGACCTGGATTCTTTGAACATATTGATGCGGCCAATGTGGATCTCAAGGGGTTTAGTGAAAGTTTCTATCATGATCTTTGTGGTGGATCACTGCAGCCTGTTCTGGATACGCTAGAATATTTGGTAAATGAGACAAAAGTTTGGACCGAAATTACCACCCTGCTTATTCCCGGGGAGAATGATTCTCTTGAAGAAATTGATGCTATGACCCGCTGGATTGCCAATAAACTGGGGACTCACATCCCGTTGCACTTCTCGGCCTTTCATCCCGATTACCGGCTCACACAACGCCCCGCCACATCTCATTCATCATTAAAGCAAGCCTGGAAAATTGCCCGAAGAAATGGCATCAAATATGTGTATCTGGGAAATGTTCAGGACAATGCACACTCCGCTACTTATTGTTCTAATTGTGGAAAGTTGCTCATCTCTCGCATTGGCTATACTCTGGACCAGTGGCATTTGAATGCTGAGGGCCACTGTAAATATTGCGGCTGTGTTATCCCTGGTGTTTTTGAAGATCAACCTGGTAATTGGGGGAATCGATATGAGCGGATCAGGATTTGATTTTATTCCATAACGAGGGGAGTGGTAACATCCTTCTTTTTTGGCTAACCACCT
>JAYEKW010000131.1 GCA_034716895.1 Candidatus Neomarinimicrobiota bacterium | reverse complement strand
TTGCACGACCCACAGCCACCCGCTGACGCTGACCACCGGAGAGTTCTTTTGGCCGACGGTCCAGATACTCCGTGATACCCAGGATCTCAGATGCATTGGTCACGCGCTCCTTGATCTCAGCTGCAGGTTCCCTAACTCATTCAAGTCAATTCAAAACCATGCTTAATTTTTAGCATGGATCGATTTTCATATTCCACAACATTACTCCACCGCACTGGAAAACCACCCATCACTGGGACAGCCTGTTACTATGGAAAAACAGATTTGGGTCCTTTCAGTATTCAGGATGACCCCTGGTTATTTGGTGATGAAAGTGGAACCCTTTACAGTGGAAAATTTATTAAAGCCACTGAAAATAGCTGGACCTTCATGGCTTTTGAAAACTATGCGAAAAATGGTGAATTTATTGGTAGGATCACCAATCCGTTCAGGGTCAAAAAGGCATATCCTATTTAGACATCGAATGTAGAGTATGACACAAAAAAAAGCGATACATTGAGCTTCGAGCTCCGTATCTGGAAATAGTATTATTCATTCCACTTTTCGGGTTCATAGTGAGGGGTTCTACTGGCAGACCTCTAAAAACCCGGTAGGTCGCCGCCAGATCCATACTGCGCAGAAAAAAATACCGAACGCCATCCTGAGCTTGTCTAGCCGACAGGTCTTCAGCAATTTGTCCATCCATTCAGTCATTTTGAAGATCCACGACCACCAAAGAGTGGGTTGGCTGGTCGATTTTCAAATAGGGTTTCATCGTTCTTTATTAAGCTGGCCTGAGATAGCCGTATGCATCAGGAGTCATCATCTTGCAGCAGTGTAAGTTCTTTTGCCACGAAGACATCCATCTTCGCTGGAAGAGCTACGCCGGACAAGCAAAGGCTCAAAGAGCCATTCAGGGAATTTGTAGAACATAGTGCCTTAGTGACTTTGTGGCTAATATGTAAAATATACTTACGGATAACATGGGCCGGTTTAATATCGTGCTTTCTTATTGTAGGGTAGCAATTTCCAGAGTGCTGGAATAATCACTAAAACTGCCATCACGGAGATCAAATGACATAAGGGGTATATAGCTATTCATATCCCGAAAATAACAAAGATCAATTTTTGTGATTGGAAACAAACCCAATGATTCCCGGCTAAATGGGTCCAAGGTCCTCTTTATGTGCTTAAGATCTTCTCGAGGTGCTTGGACAAAGTAAGCCAGACTGACATGCCCCAAAAATGATCTTTCATCCACTCCCAAACCTGCCTTGAGACATTTTTCCAAATCCAGGCAACACTCCAAATCAGCTGCTGTTTCGAACTGGGCCAGCATTAGCAAACTAGCATCTGCACCAAGGCCGGTTAACTGGCAGGACAGTTTGGGATACAACCCCAATTGGGGAAATGCCTCACGGGCAGAGCTGATCACTCTTTCCACAAGTTGCAGGGGAGGTGGGTTTGGTGCTGCAACTATATCACACAGGGTCATATGAAATGACAGAGGGTTCAGAAAGCTGAATATGGAATCTAATCCAGCCAATTCCAGCGCTGTTCTATGACGGTTTTGAAAATCGCATAATCTCTGGTGCAACGCTGATTCTGGATCTATAAATGCCACCACCGTCAAACCGTAAAAAGATTTGGCAACTCCTGATGGATAAAACTTCTGGTTCAGATCGCCAAGAAATTCACTGGGAAATTCACCCTTGAAATCTTCTAGTCTCCAAGAATTTAATCTGGTTTGATAGTTTGCAAGAACACGATCCATCTAGGGTCTCCATGGGTTTACAATTAATGCTGGTCAAATTTCATAGAGTTTATCTTATAATGGTCAGTCCAAATATTTGGAACTTCGTATAAAACGTGCTGAAGATAAGAAGCCAATCAGGCATCTCAAGAGAAAGACTTTTATACTAAAGAATGCACATCGTTGACACACCGCTCTGTCATGATCCTGAAGCAACGCTTTTGCGCAATTTATGATAAAAATATCGAATAGATAAAAAGCCTGATCAATATTCAAGGTGACATGTTCAATGAGATCCTTGTTGGATATTTCATAATGACTGTTATGTGCTTTTGGATACTATTTACCTAGTAACATATAATACTTATATTAATAAATGTTATTGGCATAAGTTTTGTTACATCAAACGCCGATGAATGGAGTAATTACATACAACATTTTAATATCTGGGAAACCTTATGTCTGATAAATCAGATCAGCCCACCAATCGCTGGCTCCACCATGTCTGGCAGTCACACACCTATAACAAACGCCAGCAGTTAAAAACTGGAACCTACCTCAAATCATTCTGTCCTCATTGCCAGGCAGAACTAACCCATGACAGTGTTTTGACGCTTGAGGTGATTAATAGCGCCGGAGATAAAGCCACTGTCGATTTGAGTCCTTATCTTAATGATTTCAGCCGCAAGACAAAGATGGAGTTGCCTGAAGGTGAACAGGTATATGATGTTCTCTGCACCTATTGCCACAAAACATTAATTGTTGAAGGACTTACATGTGAACGTGGCGATTCACGTGTGGCCAGTTTTTTGGTTGGGATCGGAAATGTCAGGGTTCCATTCTATATCTGCACTCGCGAGGGATGTCACTGGCATGCCATTTCCCCAGATGATAGCATACAGATCCAATTGGAAGATAGCAATGAGTGGTAACTACTGGATGCGATGGTCAAAGTCCTACGGCTTGATCCTGCTGACCGGTTTAGCCGGCTTGATTGCTTTGACGGGATATTCGAACCAACCTGATCCAACACAGGGTGAACGTTTCTACCTACGTAATTCCGGTGGCGATGTTCTCTTTGATCACCAAACACACAAAGATCAAACAGAAGGGTGTGAAACGTGTCATCACAACCTGTTCAACGCTGATTTCGCTACCGAATGCTTCGACTGTCATGATGAAGATATGATGGTGGAAGATTTTACACATGCTGAGATGAAAGAAATCGAGGATCATGAATGTTTTTTTTGTCATGAATTACATGAGGATCGTGAAGCAACCAATTGTCGTCAATGTCACCCCACATCGGAGCCGGAATACCCAACTGAGACGAACTGTGCCAGTTGCCATGATTCAGATTACTCAAGAGAGATGTTGTCTCATGAGGAAATGTTGGAAACCCACGAAGATGATTGTGCCGGATGTCATCATTTACAAACACTAAGTTCAATTTATCATCTTCAATGTGTTGGATGCCATGAACAGGAAGTTGTTAAAATTGCTGGGAAATGCGCCACAGAGTGGGAGTGTAGCGCCTGTCATCTCAAATAGATGATCTAACAAAATAACGATATGATACAGGAAAATATTCAATGATACGACGGAATTCATTTTTATCCCTGTTCAATAATTTACCGGTTGCAGGTGTCTGTAATGAAGAGATCATAGAAATACCTGATCCGGATCATGTGGTACTGCCATTGGAATATTCCCAACGAGAACTGTACATACCCCGGGTTAAAATCGGTGATCATGTGCGACAGTACCAAATCATTGCCACCAACAGCATAAATGTTTGTTTGCATGCACCCATATCCGGAAAAGTACTGGATATAAAACCTGTCTGGTCAGAGTATGCCAGGCATGTTCCCGCAATTTGCATTGAAAAAGGGGTCGGAGACCCTTTGTCATCTGATGATATTTTTGAACAATACGGGGTTTCACGGAAAGGTGCTTTACCGGATGATCAATTAAAAGCAATGGGAATCTTCCCACCCTGGCTACCAACAAAACAAACAGAACCGGATACAAATCCCACTCCCCTGGACAAAATCAAACAGGTTGTGGTTGTGGGAATGGATGAAGAGCCAAGTATCTGTGTGCAGCATCAACTATTGATCCGGAATCTTGATAAAGTCAGTCAGGGGTTTAACTATTTGAACCTGTTGATGCCCAAAGCCCAACAATCCCTCTTGATTAATCGCCAGATGTTACCGGAAATTCGGCAAGCACTACCAAAAAGCATCCAACTGAAATCTATCTCTGCTTATTACCCCGCGCGGATTCTGGATCTGTTAATTCCACAATTGACAAACATCAAGTTTGACTTGGATCGAGATTATGTTACCCAGGGCGTGATGGTGATCACCGTGGAAAAGCTACTGGCAATGCTGACCGCATTCATTGATGATATACCCTTTACTCACAAATATTTAACCGTAAGCCAAAGAGATCCATTATTTCAAAAAACGGTGAGAATAATTCATGGTGCATCCATCCGATCAATTCTCGAATCGTTGGAGCTTGATGCTGATATACCGGATCGGATTATCGCCGGAGGTCCCATGAAGGGAATGGCTCAGTTCAATAATCTGACACCCATGACCCGATCCAGCAATGGTATTCATCTCATGTATGGCAATGAGGCAATCAATAACGATGGCAGCACCTGCATCAATTGCGGGCGCTGTGTCCGCATCTGTCCCATGCACTTACAGGTGCATCTTATTGCTCGAAATGTAGAGTTTGAATGCTTTACAGAGGCAACAGCGTATCACCCACAGTCCTGTATCGAATGTGGTTTATGCGATTACGTATGCCCGGCTCAACGACCGTTGGTGCAGATGGTTCAATTAGCTAACAAATATGGAAATCAGGAAAATGAACACAAACCACAAACTGCATGTAGCATCGAATCCCCACTGGAAGAGTGGGAACAGCATTGTGCGACAGCAACATCAGTGGATCATAGCTTTACTGCCCATAATTAGTGCCAGCCTGTACCGATATGGTGCTGATGCATTGAATGTGCTATGTCTCTGCCTTTTCACATCAGTACTATTTGATGCTGGTACAAATCTGATTATAAAGAGCAAAGACAACACATCGAATTGGACGAGTGTACCCATGGCTATTCTTCTCGCAGTGCTGTTGCCCGTTGGTACTCCCTGGTGGATGGTTGTCATTGGTAGTGGCCTCATGATCATTCTTGGGAAAAAACTGTTTGGTGGAATAGGTGCTTATCCTGTACATCCAGTTCTGTTGAGTTATGCCATGCTGCAGATATCGTGGCCAGCAACTTTCAAACACACCGGAGCAGTATTGGCATATGACTGGAATATCTCTATGGTGAGTCCATTGCAGATGATCAAAACACTTGGAGCCAGCGCTGAAACAATATTCAGCTGGCAGGATATGCTGTTGGGGAACCAGGTTGCCGGTCTTGGTAATGGCTTGGTCCTGTTCGTGTTGATCGGGGGAATCTTGTTGCTATTGATGCGTACCATCACTTGGCATATTCCCGTGGCATTTATAATAGGCGTGGTCTGCATGGGCGGTCTGTTGCGTTTGGTAGATCCACAATGTACGGCTACACCGATTTTTCATCTTCTGTCAGCAAGCACTTTGTTGGGAGCATTTTTTCTGGCTCCAGAGCCAACCACATCACCAGTAAATTCACTGCCCATGATCATGTATGGGCTGTTGGGCGGCGCTCTGTTAGTTCTGATACGAACATTTTCCATTCATCTCGACGGAATCGCATTCACAATTTTACTGATAAACATGGTATATCCACTGCTGGATAGGATCACACCAGCAGTACGTGGACTGGAAGTGGCAGATCATGCGTGAAATTGCACATCTCGTTCTAGTCTTGGGAATGATCTGCGGCATATCTGCCGGAAGTTTGGAATCCATACGCACGGTTCTAAGTGACCGAATAGAATTACAGAATGATCTGTATATCAGGGGGCCAGCTCTGGAACGTTTATTCAAACAACCGGCAAAAGATATCCTGAATAATAAATTGATTGTTGAAACCGAGACCGGATCGGTAACTGTTTTCTATACAACAGACAATACTGATCTGCGGGAATTGGCTCTGGAAGTAAGCGGAAAAGGTGGCTATGGTGGCGACATCAGCATCCTGCTGGGTGTGGATATGACCACACGGAAATTGTTAGGGATTGAGATAATCCAGCATAAGGAAACACCTGGCCTGGGGTCAAGGATCGAAAAACCGGCCTTCCGTAAACAATGGCAAAATTTGCCTCTACATGTTCCACCCCGGCTAAAAGCCAACGGGGGCACAATTGATGGTATTACTGGTGCCACTTTTTCCACGAATGCCATCTTAAATGGTTCACAGACAGCTCTTACTTTCTTGGAGCAATATGAAAATCAGATAAAACGAACCATCTTAGACAAGAGCGCTGACCTAGAGCCAATCTCATTAAATATTTGAAGGTACCAATATGTCCCGATTCTTATCAGTATTAACCCACGGATTCTGGAAGGATTTGCCACCTTTCCGACTGGTTCTTGGACTATGCCCTGCCTTAGCGGTTACCGCTTCAGCCAACAATGGTCTGGGAATGGGTCTATCAGTTACCTTTGTGCTGATTTTCTCAAATCTGATCATTTCACTGATGAGGAAACTGATCCCCGATAAAGTCCGTATTGCCAGCTATATCGTAATTATCGCCACATTGGTGGTAATGGTTGAAATGATACTTCAAGCCTTTTTCTTCGGTTTATCTCAACAACTTGGAATCTATATACCACTCATTGTGGTCAATTGCATCATTTTGGGTCGAGCAGAAGCCTTTGCATCTCGAAACCCTGTTTTTTTATCAGCGGTGGATGGTTTCAGTGTGGGGTTGGGATTTACGCTATCCCTCACTTTGGTCGGTAGTATCCGGGAAATCTTAGGAACCGGAACCTGGTTTGGTTTACAGGTAATGGGATCAGCATATCAACCTTTTGAGTTTATGGTAAAGGCACCGGGAGCATTTATCTGTCTAGGATTGCTTCTGGGACTCATGAATGCTTATAGCAGGTATCGTGGTGAAAATGTGCTCCAAAGCTAAATTGAAACCTATAGAAAATATCTGATTATGATCCTAGCGTCTATCACAACCTATCTGAGGCAACTTTCATGGACTTGATTCTTCTGGCAATAAGCGCAATATTTGTAAACAATATTCTCCTTGCTCAATACCTGGGAAATTGTCCGTTTTGCGGCGTTTCCAAAAAATTGTCAACATCTGTAGGAATGGGTGCTGCAGTTATATTTGTGGCAACAATGGCATCTGTATTTACCTGGGCTGTGTACCACTGTGTCCTTGTTCCCTACGACTTGAAGTTTATACAAACCTTGGTCTTTATTCTTATCATTGCTTCACTCGTTCAGTTTGTAGAAATTTTTCTCAAAAAATTCAGTAAGCCACTCTACAATGCATTAGGCATTTATCTACCGCTAATCACGACCAATTGTGCCGTCATGGGAATTGCGTTACTAAACGTTAAGTATGAATTTGGATTCTGGGAGATGCTAATCTTTTCAATAGCCAGTGCTTCTGGATTTACACTGGCAATCATCCTTTTTGCTACTATTCGTGAGCGATTATTCATAGCCCCAGTCCCCCATTTCATGAAAGGCACTGCGATTGCGTTGGTGACAGCAGGTATCATGTCATTGTCGTTTATGGGGTTTGCCGGCATGGTAAAATAAAGAAACTCAAATGAATGAATCATACAGATTGGATAAAACAATATGTTAATACCGATCATGGTAATGTCAGGGGTAGGAACTGTCGCAGCAATTGGACTCGGGATTGCCAGTCGCATATTTCATGTGGAAGAAGACCCACGAATAAAATATGTCATGGATTTACTACCTGGAGCCAATTGTGGGGGATGCGGTTATGCCGGTTGTAGTGCTTGTGCCGAAGCAATAGTCAATGGCGAAGCACCCGTTAATATTTGTGTAGTCGGTCAGGCTGAGGTGGCCACTGCAGTTGCGGAATATTTGGGGATAAGCGCAATGAGTACAGAACCTCAGATAGCTGTTCCGGATTGTTCAGGTGGTAACCGCGCGACAAAAAAATATGACTATTCCGGATTCACAGACTGCCGTGCTGCTATGCTGTATTACAGAGGACCCATTAACTGTGATCACGGTTGCATTGGACTAGGTACCTGTGTTAGTGCCTGTAAATTTGGGGCTATTCAAATGGGTCCTGATAACTTGCCTCTATTCGATCCTGAACGTTGTGTCGGATGCGGAGAATGTGTTCGTGCGTGCCCGAAAGGGATTATATCCATTATTTCAGAGAAGAGTAAGATCCTGCATTGGAACCAATTTACTGAATGTCTGGCTCCCTGTCGTCAGAAGTGTGCGGCTCAAATTAATATTCCAAAGTATATTCACTTTATCAAAGAAGGGAAATATGCTGAAGCTTTGTTAACAATTAAGGAACGGAACCCCCTTCCCCTGGTATGTGGACGAGTATGCCCAGAACCATGTGCTCTGGCATGTCGCCGCAGCATTGGTGATGAGCCGATCGCTATCAATTATTTAAAACGTTTTGCAGCTGATTGGGAAATGTCTACGGGAGTTCATTTGCCTGTACCTATTTCGCCACCAACCGGTAAAAAAGTAGCGGTCATCGGTAGCGGACCAGCGGGACTCACTGCTGCATATTTCCTGTGCCGATTGGGGCATGAAGTGGAAATCTTTGAGCGTCAACCGGAGCTGGGTGGGATGCTCCGATATGGTATCCCGGAATACCGCTTACCCAAGAAAGTTCTGGATTGGGAGATTCAGGGCATCTTGGAGCTTGGTATTAAAGTTACAACCAAGGTCGAATTTGGGAAGGATTTCAACCTTGATTTTCTACAAGCTGAAGGATTTCAGGCAACGATCATAACAGTTGGAGCCTGGGCTGAACATCAATTGACGATTGAAGGAAGCGATCTGAATGGAGTTTACAGCGGCATCAAATTTCTGGAAAACTTTCATAAGGATGAAACTCCCATTGCAGGAAAACAGGTTATTGTCATCGGGGGTGGTAATACGGCTATGGATGCTGCCCGCTCATCGCTTCGTTTAGGATCAGAAAAAGTAACCATCGTTTATCGACGATCCAGAGATGAAATGCCGGCTAATCCTGCCGAAATCATTGCAGCCGAAGAGGAGGGAATCGTATTTCGGTTTCTGAGCGCGCCCAATCGGATCATTGGTGAATCCGGCAATGTTAAAGGGCTGGAAATACTGTCTATGGAACTTGGAGAACCAGATCCGGATGGTCGGCGTAGGCCTGTTCCCATCGCAGGATCTGAAGCTGTTTTGGATTGTGATACCATCATTCAGGCTATTGGTCAATTCCCAGATATGACGTTTAACCTCAAAGATGGTCTACCGTTGCTAAAAGAAACAAGGTGGCATACTATTGATGCTGAGGAGAGTACGCTACAAACGAACATACCCAACATTTTTACAGCCGGTGATTGTTTCACTGGTCCGGGGCTGGCAGTTGAAGCTATTGCTGCAGGACGATATGCGGCTCGATCCGCCCACTACTACATCACAGAGGAGCAAATACCACCCATCCGTGACCAGCAAAGAAATTTCATTTCAGGGTCTTTGCATGAATCAATTATGGATATTCATGCCACTCCAAGGGTACATGAACCGATCATCGCCTTGCAGGATCGGCTTGGGACATTCAATGAGGTTGAAGGTACAATTGATGAAAAGGCTGCTCAATATGAAGCATCTCGGTGTTTAAATTGCGGGGTTTTCTGCTATACAGAAGACAAGACAGCATTAAAAGAGGCCTCTTGACTACCATTTACTTGGTAAATTATACCAATTGTGCTTCCAAATGACACTACAAGTTTAATTGGTATTACTCTAAAATTCTCATCCAATCAGAAATACGCAAATCCAGGTTCCAGGCACCACCACGCTGCACTACTTTTATCAGGATATCATTTTTGCCCGTTTTTACGGGGACCAACAACACATCCTGGCAAGCTCTTAGTCCCCGGCCCACCTCTTTCCGATGAACTTCAACGCCATTTACCCACACAACTGGATCGTCATCAGTTCCCAAAAGGAGCAATACTTCACCGGCTTTTTTCGTGACCACTTCCGCATAAGCATAGGCTACCAGATTACTTGAAGCGTACTCAGGAACAGCTAAAGCGTCAATTAGATCAATGTATGATCCAGTGGTAGGGTGTTTTTTCCAACCAATTTCGCCACCGGTTCTGAATTCAACACTCCTTGATAAGTCAAGTTCAACTTCAGGAGCATAAATGGTTGAAAGCCCCTGCCCATCCGACGCATCGAAGGGACCAATAAGATACCAATTCCTAATTGTACGAGAATTAAATATATCCAATTCTAAAAGTTGGCACATAAGCTTTGGAGCATAAGAAAGTTGCTTGGATGGAAGTCGCCTCATAATAGCCATCCATTCTTCCAAGTTATTAAAATCTTCAAAAAGAAAATAAAAGGGATAGATTCGATATTTATTCAGGTCGCTGGGATACTTTTTTAAAAATGTTTTCAGCTTAGGCAAAATACGTTTATCCCGGGTACGAAAGCTCCGTTTTCCCAGCTCGACCATTACATCAGAAGCAAATTCGCTATCGGCGTAATAATTGAGAAAAAAGAACAGCGGAGACAAATCATCAGAAGTAGATGAAACAGCCTTTTTGTAGGCAGCTTCTTCAATTGAAAACTGTAAATCCTGATTTCGAAACCCAAGAGATTTCTGATATGGTCTGGACCTGATAATATTACGGGTAGCGTTATCCGCGGCCAGGTGCAACGAGAGTTCAGGGGTTGGCATGAAGTGTTTCTTGTCGACCTGCGCCTTAAGTCGTATCTTGAGTTTTTCACCGGGATTTATCGTAAACTCATTATTATTTTGATCAAATATCCAACTATCAGTGGCCCGCCATTGGTATTTCACGGAAACTGGCATATAAAAATTTGTTTCCATCGTGAGGGTTGTGTCAAAGAAAACGATCCCCTTTTTATTCTCCCTTGGAAAAAGCCCTCCCAACTGCTTATTCAGGTCTTGCTCCAATTCAAACAACCCATATTCCACAAAACTGGCGGCTGAATGGTCCTGGTTTTTATTCAGAATAATTGCATCAAATATTTGATTATTCTCATCAATAGCACGAATTTCAAGTTCATCCTCCGTCACATCAATGAGTAAAAAATGATACAGACTGCGATCATAGGCTGAATATGGTCGAGAAATTGTGGGATAGAGTGATGCCCCTCCCCCAGCTGTGGTTATGTGAACAACTCCCTGTTGCTTTTCCGACATTCGTCCAATTGGAAATGTACGGTGGTAGTAATGATCATGCCCGGTAAGCACAAGATCAACGCCATGCTCCATAAACAAAGATTGCCACTCATGTTGATATTTTTGAACAGGCCGGTACGGATGCGTATGAAAAAGTGGATGATGAAAGACCACTATAATCCATGGGCTCTTATTTTTCTTTAAATCCTCACGCATGAACTGATATTGCTCAGATTCCGGGTCGGTGGGAACACTGGTATCCAGACCAATAATATGCACGGATCCATAGTCCACAGACCACCATGGCTTTTGATTGTGCAGGGGGAAATATTTATAGTAATAAGGTGATTCCTGCTCGTGATTACCAAGTACTGGATAGAGTGGAATATTCCGCAGGAGGTTTTCCATGGGTTTAAAAAGATAAGTATTCCATTCCTTCAGATTTCTTCCATTGGCCACGAGATCTCCTGTATGAAGCACGATTCCCGGGTCTTTGTCAACAATCATGTTGGAGATTTTTTTGCTCATGACCAAATCGCTACGTGAATCACCGACAACTGCAATACGCAAGGATGTCTGGTCATCTGCAGGTGCAGTTCTAAATTTTCCCCGTGTCGTTTTGCCCTTTTTCCAGATACACTGATAGTAATATGTCTGGTTTGGCTTAAGGTTCTCCAGCCCAATCTGATGCAGGGTTTGAGGCTCATCATCCACAGATGATTGAGTCAGTATCCGTGGATTTGTACTAAAACGAACCTTTCCAATAGTTGCCAATTCGGTTTCCCATAGGATGGTGATTGTTGTCAACTGAGCATCCTGTAAATACGGTCCACGAACCAGATCATTCGCT
>JAYEKW010000130.1 GCA_034716895.1 Candidatus Neomarinimicrobiota bacterium | reverse complement strand
CGTGAGATTGTGGAGGCCAGAGGAATAGTGTCCTGGATTGCAGTTCGTGAGTTAGGGTACTCAGGGGCAGATGTTGCTCGGTATCTTGGAGTCACAAATTCATGTATTACCCGATCAGTATCATCTGGAAAAAGCCCCAAGGTAAAGGATTATATCAAACCAGTTATAAAAACTGGTTGTGAATATTCAGGTGCTCTGCTGTAGGCGCGTTATGCACATTCTGCATGAACGTCCCTCTTTTTTGCCCTATACGTAAATGTTGATCAGTCGCTTTGTGCCTGATTAACGGCCGGGGCCAGCCCCCCATTGTCATCCGGCGGCTTCGCCGCCTGATAACAATGGGGTGGAGCAGCGTGCTCACCTGCGAATCGGCGCAAACGCCATTCGCAGGTTGTGCTGCAGCTCACCCCGGCCGTTAGAAATCCGGGGGAACATTGAATATTTACATAGATGAATCTGGCTCTTTTGTGAACGCTTCCACTGTCGGTTCATGGAACGCTGTTGCTGCCCTTGCTGTGGGCGAAAAATCAGAGGGGAAGATAGACTACCAGCTTGACCAGCTAAAAATATCAAATGGATTCGACCCCCAATAAAGAGGCCAAACTGAAAGATTTGACGGAAGGTTCATACCTTCAATTCATTGAAAATTTGGCTGGTTTGAACATCGTTGCTTTCTCTACTGCCACCGACTCAGGACTGAATACTATTGATAGAGTAATTGAGCATCAACAAAGCCAAGTCGCAGAAACTCTAAGACATATTGACAAAATGAAGTACGAAGGAGGAAGGCAAGGTGTGCAGCTTGTATCCTCTCAATTGGCGAAATTATCTCCGCAGCTTTATGTGCAGCTGCTTTGCCAGGTTAATCTCATGGCATCGCTCCCATAAACAGCGCTCATTGGCCCTCTGACTATTTCTATTCGTTCTATATTTTCTGTAGTAATTCTATCCAATTCAAAACTGTAGTCGACTTCTCCCGCAACTCGTTTGCCGTCAATCATGACAATGGAATGCTCGCCTTTAAAACCCCTGATAAACGGTTCTTTCTGCTGTAAATTGATGCCGGTGGAAAGCTTGAGAATATCCCTTATGCGGTTAGCTGATCTGGCCTCAATTTCTTCCTCAGTGACGACTTGTACAGAAGCTGGGATCGTAGAAAGATTAGCTTCTGTCCGAGAGGCTGTAACGACTGTCTTTTCAGGCCTGGCCGGCAAGGACGGGGCCTGCTTCAAACATGACCAGCAAGAGAACAAGGGTGATGAAAATTGCCTTAAAGGTGCTCAGTATCCTCTTTTTCACCACAACATCTGTTTTCATGATTTGTCTTTTCCCCTTCTCTTATTTTTTGTGATCTGTTTACCGGACTCTGTCGGTCGTTGGTCGACGATTACATTCTCTGTACAACTCCTTCCTCTCGTATGGCCTTGAGTTGGAATAGTATTGGATTTTATAGTTATTAAAAATAATTTTCAATAACAAAAAATATCCAATCTGTCAAGAAAAGGCGGGTTGGAAAGACCATGCCGGCCAGGCTGAGAGTCTTTGTATGATTCCAGTAAATGATCAAAAGCAGATCCCTGGTTCCAGGAAAAAGCGGTTACCAAAATATCCATTGCCTATTTTACGTTTAGCTCGTCTGGCAGTTGATGAGTTCGCCCGTGGGTGCGAAATAGGATCATTACTGTAAGAGCTGTATTTTATCTGGCCTGCGATATGGGCAAGAAAGTAGGGTGCGCGGGAGTGGTCGTGGACGCCAACCTCATGCTATCAGCTTCTATGAGCGATATGGCTTTTATAAGACTTGAGTCCCTGGAATGACGATTCGTTATTACCGAACCGGAGAAAATTGTTACGGCGGAATTGTCCGTGGCCCATACTTTGCCGACCGGACCGAGGAATTACAGGAACTACTCGAAAAAACAGAGATTTTCGGCCAAGCATTAGTTGGCGCGGGGAGGGGGAAAACCTCCCTTTACTGATTAGTTTTTCAAATATTTTATTTTAACGTTTCCCTTACCCAACAGAACAACATGACTCCGACCAGTTCGAGGCCTTTCGAGTATCTTAAAACCTTTTTGTTCGGCAGCAGAAACGGTTATCTCAAAATGTTTTTCTGATACATGTCCTTTTGGTTCTATTACTAAAAATTTTCCATTCGGTTTCATAGTTTGATATATTTCAGAAAAAAATTTGGAACCATCAGGAACTTCGTGCACAACGGCGGATGCAAAGGCAAAATCGACTTCTTCTTTAAGGTCATCCAGATCAAGAGAATCGTGATGACATGTCCGTGTTTCAATTTTATTAGACAATCCCGCTTTTTGTGCCCGTTTTTCAAGTGACCTGATCATCTTCTCCTGAATATCTACACATATAACTTTTCCTTTCGAACCGACCATCCGTGCAAGGGGCAAACTGAAAAAACCCATTGCACATCCTATATCCAGAACCTTCATACCCTTCTCAACATACGGGCTAAGTATCTTCTGGGGATTTTGTAATAATTTTCTTATTGGGCTGGCAAGAAGATAACCAACCCACACAGGACATACTCTTTCAGCCATCTATCCGTTTCCTAATCATTCTGAACACTGAACCTCTGAACCCGTGAACGGTTACAAGATATCTTACAACTTTTTTGCGAGTTTAGTATAGTTTGCTGCCCAAACATGCACATGGTTTTATGCTATTAGTTGTCCTTGTCAAACACTTTCATCAACAAATTCCTGACACTGAGAGATACAAAAAAGACTCAGTCTCTCCGTGGATTGTCTGACTCCAACTGACCATCAGAAGAAGCCAAGACTATGGACAAAT
>JAYEKW010000129.1 GCA_034716895.1 Candidatus Neomarinimicrobiota bacterium | reverse complement strand
TGGGCTTTCTGCCAAGACATTCAAAGAAAAGTGCAACTCATATCTGATCAAATTCTCAGAAAACCAACCAAGCATTTTCAGGAAACCTGATTATTGTTAACCATAATCCTTTCGCTTTGAAAGAATATTTACGATTGCTGCTACTGGATGTCAGCGGGCAGTCAAAGTGGGCCACTAGTGGGCACTTGAAAATAGGCCACCCCTAGAGCGAAAAACCATTAGGTTCTCTTATACATAATAAGGAGGACCTAAAACCATGGGGAATACGCTAGGGATGGATAAAAAAGACCTGATCGAACGGCTATTTGCAACAGGCTGGAGCAACCGTAAGATCAATAGAAGTACCGGTATACATCGTGATACCGTTTCAGCCTACCGCAAGAAATGGCAACAAGAACTCACAGCACTAGAAGCTGATAGAAGTGCTCAATCGAGTAGTGATTCAACCACTAATAAAACGGAAAATCTGAGTCAAAGTGTGCCACCTACAGGGGGTAGCAAGTGCCCACCGAGTAAGGTGGCCCATTTTGAAGTGCCCACCGACCCTGATGAAGCTGACAAAAAGCCCTCCAAATCCAAGGTGGCGGTCTATGATTCTGAGATCAAAGAAAAGCTAAAGGCTGGTCAGAATGCCCAAAGTATTTATCAGGATCTGTGTGCTGAGGAGGCGTATCGAGGCAGCTATTACAGTGTCAAACGATATGTCCGAAAGCTGAATAAAAAGGATCCAAAACTCTATGCCCGGATAGAGACTCTGCCTGGGGTAGAAGCCCAAGTTGATTTTGGGCAGGGAGCACCCACTAACAAGAATGGCCGTTATGTAAAACCCTGGCTATTTGTCATGACCCTGTCAAATAGCCGTAAGAGCTTTGAGAAGGTTGTCTGGCATCAGGATGTGGAGACCTTCATTCGCTGCCATGAAGAGGCGTTCCTGGCCTTTGGCGGGGTTACTGCTACTCTACTTCTGGATAATCTCAAGTCAGGTGTATTGAAAGCTCATCTGTATGAACCAGAACTAAATCCTCTGTACGAAGCATACAGTAAACATGCAGGGTTCATCCCCTTGCCCTGCCGGGTAGCCACCCCCCAGCATAAAGGTAAAGTAGAATCCAATGTGGATTATGTTCAGGACAATGCCTTGGGCGGTAAACGTTTTGAATCCATTGATGAGCAGAATACTCACTTACAGAACTGGAATAATACCTGGGCCAGTACCCGTATCCACGGCACCACCAAGCGTCAGGTTAATGCCATGTTCAAAAAAGAACAGCCAGCATTACAGGCACTTCCTGAGAAGTCATTTGCTTACTTCAAGGTTGGTAATCGTAAAGTCAATGCTTTGGATAGTCACATCGAGGTGGGGGGTGCATTTTATCCCATACCACCCAAGTATATGGGTAAACAGGTCAATGTCCATTTTAACAGCGAGTGGGTCAAAGTACTCTACCATGGAGAAGTGATCCAATGGCTGGATGTAACTCGTAAAGGCAGCTTTCACGCTGACCGTAGCTGTTTACCTGAGAACAAATCCATGGACCAGAATACTTGGCAAAAGAGACTTCTACAACAATGTGATGCTGCAGGTAGTGGAATACGCCGCTGGGCTGACCAGGCAATCTCTAGCAGGGGCATCATAGCATATCGTGCTGTCAATGGCGTATTGCAGTTAAAGAGAAAGTATCCTGTCAGAGATCTGAACAAAGCTTGTAATCTGGCCTGTGAGCGCGGGAGCTTCACTTACCACCTGATCCGTAATTACCTGGAAGAAGGGATCATGAAGCAGGAGGAGCAACAGTTAGAAATACGTCTGCAGCAATCATCTGATATTATTAGATCGCCTAAAGAGTATGCTCATATAATTGGTGAACTTGGGGAGGTCCAATCATGATCGAGCAGATCCAATATCAACTCAAGAGTGTCAGGCTGTCTGGGATGGCTGAGCATTTACAGGTCAGGCTTCAAGAGGCTAAAGCCAATGATCTCCCTTATGATACTTTCCTCCAGAACCTGCTTGATGATGAACTCACCCGGAGAAGGGATCGTCTACTGGACCGGCGCATGAAACAGGCTCGCTTTCCATATCTGCGTAGCATTGATGAGTTCGACTTCAACTTTAACCCCACAATTAATAAGCGAACAGTAAAAGAGCTGGCAACCACAGCCTTCATAACCCGGCATGAAAATGTTCTATTTATTGGCCCTCCAGGCGTTGGTAAAACACATTTTTGTGTGGCTTTTGGAATAGAAGCCATTCAGAACGGTTATAGCGTTTTCTATCGTTCGGTCTTTGATATGGCTCAGGATCTCTATGATGATCCGGAAAAGATTATGTTGTCCAAATACTTGAAACCACATTTACTCATCTTGGACGAGTTGGGAATGAAATCACTCCCGGCAAAAGCGGCTGAGGCTCTTCTGGAAATCATACATCGCAGATATCAGCAACATTCAACCATCATTGCTACCAACAGACCCATTGAGGACTGGGGTAAAATACTGGGAGATACTGCGGCTACTTCTGCGGTTCTGGATCGCTTTCTGGAACTGGTCAATATTATGAAAATAACCGGTCCGAGTTACCGGCTCAGAAACATCAAAAAAGGAGAAATGAATATCGGAAAAAAAGACTTGGAAAAAGGAACTAAAACAAACTAAACTGAACTCGCCGGGGTGGCCTGTTTTCAAGTGCCCCTAACCGGCCCATTTTAAAGTGCCCGCTGACACAATCAATAAATACAAGAATGCTCATTCAGTAAATTTGGATTGTTTGACGATTGAATTAAATGAATTATTAAGGATGAAAGGAATCTTTTCTCTAAGGAAAAACATAAAGGGATTTCGATACAGAGG